>MEKM01000001.1:0-646 GCA_001766965.1 Acidobacteria bacterium RIFCSPHIGHO2_01_FULL_67_28
AGCGGTGTGCAGCGCTCGACCAGCTCGTCCCAGCTCCGCGCCTCTTCCCAGGAGTTCCCCATGATTCCAGCGTCTCCCTAGGCGGTCTGGCCGCCGTCCACCACGATGACCTGCCCGGTGATGTGCCGGGCCTGTTCGGAACATAGAAACACAATGACATCAGCGATTTCTTCCGGCTTCCCCAGCCGACCGAGCGCCGACTCGCGCAGGGCCTGCCCGCGCACCTCGGCCGGATAGTGTTCCGTCAGCGGCGTCTCCACCCAGCCGGGGGCCACGGCGTTGACGTTGACGTTGGCCGGGCCCAGCTCGCGCGCGGCGGCGCGGGTGAGTCCGATCAGGCCGGCCTTGGCGGCACTGTAGTTCGCCAGGCCGGCCTTGCCGCGCAGCGCGTTGATCGAGCTGACGTTCACCACCTTGCCGCTCTGCTGCCGGCGGAAGAGGGGGGCAGCGGCCCGCAAGTAGTTGAAGGCGCCCTTGAGGTGCGTGTCCACCACATCGTCCCAGTCGGCTTCACTCATCTTCCACAGCACATGGTCGCGGGCGATGCCGGCGTTGTTGACCAGCACGTCCAAGCGGCCCGCCGCGGCGACGATTTCGGCCGCGATCCGCTCGGCCGCGGGCGCCTCGCGGACGTCCGCGTTGAAGA
>MEKM01000001.1:656-5086 GCA_001766965.1 Acidobacteria bacterium RIFCSPHIGHO2_01_FULL_67_28
GCAGTTTCCCGCATGTCCACGAGAAAGACGCGGTCGCCAGCGCGCTGGAAGGCTTCGGCGGTGGCCAGGCCGATGCCGGACATCCCGCCGGTGATGAGCACGACGCGCGCCACCCGCTTACCTCAACTTGGCCCCGCACAGCCCGCAATGGCGGAACTCCTCCGGCAAGCCCTTGGCGCCGCACTGCGGGCAAGCCTGCACGGGCGGGCCGAAGAGGAACTCGGCCGCGCCGCCCTCGGCCTGCCGCCGGCGCAGCCCGCGATAGTCGGGCGAGCGCTTCTCAACAAAGGCGCTCATGCCCTCGTAGGGCTCGGTGTCGGTGAAATGCAGGGTGAGCCAGTCGCGGGCGTGGCCGACGGTGAGGTGCCAGACGAAGTCCTTCCAGAAATTGACCTGCTGCTTGGTGTAGCGCATGCATTCGGGGAACTTGTCGAGAAGCTTCTGGGCGAGAGCATCCACCGCCACATCCAGCTGCTCCTTGGGGACCACCAGGTTCACCAGGCCCCAGGCCAGCGCCTTCTCCGCCGGGACTTCTTCGCAGAGGAAGAGCATCTCCCGCGCGCGCCGGTCGCCGATGGTGATGGGCAGCCACTGGGTGGCGCCGCCGGCGGCCACAGAACCCACGCGCGTGCCCACCTGGCGAAAGACGGCATGCGAGGCCGCCACCGCCAGGTCGCAGGCCAAGTTGAACTCGTTCCCGCCGCCCACCACCATGCCGTTGATGCGGGCGATGACCGGCTTGCCGGTGTTGCGCACGGCGTCGAGCGCCTCCTGGAAGCAGGTCATGTACTTCCAGTAGTCGTGCGGCCGGCGGGTGTAGACCTCGGCGTACTCCTTGACGTCGCCGCCGGTGCAGAAGGCCTTCTCCCCCGCCCCGGTCAGCACAATGACCCCGACTTTGTCATCGAACGCGGCGTCGCGGAACGCTTCGCGCAGCTCGATGAGGCAGGGCGTGTTGTAGGCGTTGTAGACCTCGGGGCGATTGATGGTGATGCGCGCCACTTGGTCGGCCTTGGCGTACCGGATGAATTCGAACTGAAGCTTCTCGGCCCCTTTGGTCTCGAAGGTAATCATTGTTTCCCCCTCACGCCGCCTTGCCCGGCAACACGATGCTGCGCAGGCCCTGCCCGGCGCGCAGGGCGTCGAAGCCCTCGTGGATCTTCTCGAGCGGGTAGCGGGCGGTCACGAGCGGCCCCAGGGCCACCCGGCCGCTGCGGACGAGCTCGATCACTTCCGGGTAGTCCGCCGGGCGGCAGCCCAGGCTCCCCACCACCTCCAGCTCGTAGAACATCATTTTCGAGAACGGCAGGGTGACCGGCTCGGCGCTGTAGCCGACAACGCACAAGCGCCCGCCCACGCGCACGGAGTCGTAGGCCAACCGAATGGTCTCCGGCTTGCCGATGGCTTCGAGCGCAATGTCCACGCCCCCGCCCGTGCGCTTTTTCAACTCCTTCTCCGGCCGCTCCACCGCGCGGACGTTCAAGGTGTCGCGGGCGCCGAAGCGCCGGGCCAGCTCGAGCTTGTGGTCGTCGATGTCGACGGCGATGACGTGCGCCCCCGCCAGCGCGGCGAACTGCACCGCGTTCATTCCCACGCCGCCGCAACCAAACACAGCCACCACGTCGCCCAGCTGCACCCGCGCCCGGTGCTTGACGGCGTGGTACGGTGTCGTCAACGCGTCGCCGATGAGGCACCCCTCCGCCAGCGGAATCTCCGCCGGCAACGCAAAGCAGTCCTTGGCGGGCGCGACTACGTACTCGGCAAAGCCGCCGTCCAGGTGGTTGCCGAGCATCTTCATCTGCTGGCAGATGTTCTCCCGCCCGGTACGACACATGCGGCAGGCGCCGCAGGTAAAGACCGCCGGCAACAGCACGCGGTCGCCTTCGCGGAACTTCTCGACTTCGGCCCCGCAGCCGGCGACGGTGCCGGACACCTCATGGCCCAGGATTACCGGCGACTTGAAGGTGGGTACGCCGTGGTCGAGATAGTGCAGGTCGGTATGGCAGACTCCGCAAGCGGTCACCCGCACCAAGATTTCGCCGCGGCCCGGCTCGGGCGAGGCTACCTCGCGCAGTTGAGCTTTCCCCGGACTTTCGAGCAGCAGGGCTTTCATCAGGCCCCTCCTCGGGCGGCGCCCGTCTTGGCGGGGACGCGCTCACGCAGGCGCAACAAATCGGCCAGCGTCAACTTTTCCAGCACTTCGCGCGTGGGGGCGTAGAGACTCTCCCAGGCCGCCGAAAACTCTTCCTCATCCGCCTCGGACGAACCCTGAAAAATCTCGGCCACCTGGCGGAGCACAATCTCCTCCGGCGGCCGCGCCAGCCAGAACCCGCCCTGGCGGCCGCGCTTCGAATGCACCAGCCCCTGGCAGCAGAGCGCGTGCAGGGTCTTGGCCAGCGAAGCGGGATGGATGTGCTCGCACTCGCCGATCTCTCGGACGGACATCCGCCGCCCGCTCTGCGCCAGGCAGCTCAAGCTGCGCAGGGCGTATTGGGTGAACTTGGGGACGCGGAAGAGACTCACGAAATCCCCCTTTTCAGAGCGGAATTTCCTTTTTTCGGGTCGGGCAGTCAGTGACCGCGGTCACACCCCTGCGTGATGGCGTCGGGCGAGAGCAGGTTGTTTTGGGTTGCCAACTGACTCTTGGCGCAATACGATAAGCCCGCCATGGCACTTCTCGTCGGGGTTGCTCTGGCGGTTGCGGTTGGCGTCCTCATCGCCTGGATTGCGCGCCGCCGGAATCTTTCTCGGCCGGAACCAGCCGTGCTGGTCGACGGCACCTGCTGGTTTGCGCAAGACGGGCACTTGATGGGACCGTGCTGTGAGGCCTGTCAGGTGCAGGCGATGGTTCGTCCCCTACCGCCCGCCGCGGGCAACGTCGCCCTCTACGAACTCTGCTGTCCGCGGTGCGGGAAGGTTCCCGTGCGGCGCGCCTTCACGCTGCTGGAGCTGCTGGAGCTGGAGCGCGTCGCCGAGCGCGCCTGGAGCGAAACCAAGTCCCGCCCGCAGGTTTCTCTCTCCTCGCCGCGTCAGCGCTAGCCGCTCCTGCCCGGTTGCCCTACAATCTCCTGGGGGTCCGCCCCGCGACTTCGACCATGGCTGCGCACAAGAGAGGCAGAACGTCCCGACTGCTATCGGCTTTCTTGCTCGGAGCCCTGTTCGTGCTGCCCGGCGGAAGCCCTCCGGACAATAGCTGCCCGCCCGAGACCGGCCAACTGGCGCCGGCCCCGCCTCCGGCGCCGCCGATCCTGCGCCTGGTCAGCTACAACGTTCACTCCGGGCGCGAGTTGGCCCGGCTGGCCGAAGCGTTCGAGAACCAGGCGCGGCTGCGGACGCCGGACGTTCTCCTCGTGCAGGAGATCGAAAGCCATCCGTCGGAGAGCGCGAGCCGGGCGCGCCGGCTGGCCGAAGCTCTGCAGATGAACTACGTCTACGCGCCGGCGCGGGCAACCGAGGACGGCGGGACCCACGGCCTGGCGATCTTCAGCCGCTTCCCCCTCTCCGACATCGAGATCCTGCCGCTCAAGCAGTACGAGCTCCACTACAACACCCGCCGGCGCATCGCCCTGGGCGCCACCATCACGGTCGGCGGGCACGCCCTGCGTCTCTACAACCTCCACCTCGACACGCGGCTCAACTCCCGCGACCGCATTGAACAGCTCCGGCCTGTGGTCGAGGCGGCCCTGGCCCAGCCCGTCCCGGCGGTCGTCCTCGGCGGGGACTTCAACACGAACTCCTTCCGCTGGCTGTTCCACGTTATCCCCGTCTTCCCCTCTTCCCAGGCCGGCGCGGTGGACGCGCTCATGCGGGAGAAGGGGTTTGACGCGCCCCTGGCGGAGGCGGGCGCGACCACCCGCAAGGCGATGCTGCCTCTGCGGCTCGATTCGCTCTACACCCGCGGCGTCGTGGTCCAAGCCGCCGGCGTGGATCACGCCGTGGACGCCTCCGACCACGCGCCCTTGTGGATGGAAATCGCCTGGCCGCCCCAAGTACGCGCGCGGGAGTGAGCGGGCGTGGCTGCTCCCCAACCCGACTGGCACTGGGTCCGCCGCGCGCCCGAAGGCTTGCGGCCGGGCGACCTGCGGCCGCGACTCGGCGTGCTGGGCGGCACGTTCAATCCCGTCACCCGCGCCCACCTGGCCCTGGCCCAGTCTGCCCTGCGGGAGTTCTCTCTCGGCGAGATTCTTTTCGTCCTGCCCGGGCAGCTGCCCCACCGCGCCCCTGAAGAAACTACGCTGGAGGAGCGGCTGGCGCTACTCGAGGTGGCGCTCGCTGCGCACCACCGCTTTTCCCTGGCGGTCTGCTCGCACGGGCTTTTTCTCGACATCGTGGTAGCGCTGGCCCCGCATTTCCCCGCCGGAACCAAAGTGTTTTTCCTCACGGGCGGCGACGCGGCCGAGCGCATCCTGGGATGGGACTACGCGGACCCC
>MEKM01000002.1:0-4954 GCA_001766965.1 Acidobacteria bacterium RIFCSPHIGHO2_01_FULL_67_28
CTCGGCATCCGCTTCGTGGGCGAGCGCACGGGGCAGCTCCTGGCCGAGCACTTCGGCTCGCTCGATAAGCTCGCCGACGCCGGCCTGGAAGAGCTCACGGAAGTCCACGAAGTCGGCCCAAAGGTGGCCGAAAGCATCGTCGAGTTCTTCAGCGAGCGGGCCAACCGCGACCTGCTCAAGCGCCTGAAGCAGGCCGGGCTGCGTTTTGAAGAGAAGCGCGCGCGGCCGAAAGGCACGCAGCTCGCCGGCAAGACTTTCGTTTTGACCGGGACGCTCGCGCGCTGGTCGCGCGAGGAGGCCCGCGCGCTCATCGAGTCGCACGGCGGCAAGGTGACCGACTCGGTCAGCAAGAAGACGAGCTACGTGGTGGTGGGCGCCGAGCCCGGCTCCAAACTGGACAAGGCCCGCAAGCTCAAGGTCGAAACGCTCGATGAAGCTGCCTTTGCTCGCCTGGTGGGAAAGGGCTGACGATGTTTGAAGACATTCCTTCGGCCCAGACGCGCCGGATGAACTGGAAGCGGCTGGCGGCGGGAGTCGTTCTGCTTCTGGCGTTCCTGACGGGAGGCTTTTTCTTCTGGCAGTACTGGAGCCCGAAGCAGGCCCGCGAGCGGCTGGCGGAGCTGAACCGGGCGCTGGCCGCCTACCACGAGCGCTACCAGGGCTATCCCGACTCGCTCGCGCGCCTGCGCGGCGCCGAAGAAGGCAACCCCGCCGCCGGCCAGCCCGAGCGTGCGCGACTGCTGCCGGCGGTGCTGGCGCGGGATGAGTTCGAGCGGGACGGCTACCGCTTCCGCTATGAGCCGGGGCAGCGCCAGCAGCGCTGGGCGGCGACGGTGCCGCTCTTTTCGAGTTACCGGCTCACCGCCGAGCCGGCGGGCGTAGTGGGGAAGTGGTTTTACTACTCCGACCAGAGCGGCGGCGTGCGCGCCCGCGAAGGCGCGGCCGCCGGCCCCGACGACCCGGTGGCGCGCTGAAGCCCCCTTCGCGCGCCGGCTGCGGCTTTCAGGCTGCTTTCAAAGCCTGTAAAGGTTTTCGCTCGCTCGCCTCGAAAAACCACGCGCCGGCCACGGCCCCCACAACCCAGGCGGGCAGGCCGACAGCCGTCGCCAGCAGGAAAGAGTTGCGCGGAATGACGCCCATTGAGCTCCAGTGGGCGAGCGTCAGGGCGGCGATGACCCACAGGGCAAATCCCGCGAGAGCGGCCGTCTTCGTCCCCGGCCCGTACCTCGGACGGATCGCCGTGTACAGCCAGAGGACGCAGATGCCGGCTAGATTGTGGAATGCCGCGCCGGACCACCCGGGGAGCGTCGAGGACAGGCGAGCCGCCTCGAGTGTCAGGTAGAGTTCTGCCCCAACGAGACTCAAAACGCTCAAGGCGAGAAGGACCGCGACGGCCCCTGTCAGTAACCCGCACAGAACGATCCGCACAGCTTGATTCATTACCCCCTCCTTTGATCTCTGAATCCTGCGGCCCAAAGCTTTCCAGTCGGGTACTTGGGCCAGCGTGTAGCCCTCGGGGTCGGGACTGCCGGCGGCGCACAGCTCGCGGTGGCACTCCTCCAGGTGGGCGGCGACTTCGGCGACGACCTCTTGCCGCTCTTCAGGCTCGAGCCTCATCCGCCCCAGGCGCCGGCCGACAAGTTCTTCCCAGTCAGGCATCGGCCAGCCTCGCCAGGCGGTTGAGGGCGCGGAAAAAGTTGCGCCATTCGCGCCGCAACGGTTGGAGCCGGCGCCGCCCGGCGGGAGTCAGCCGGTAGTAGCGGCGCTGGCGCCCGCTGGGCGCCTGCTCCCAGGTACCCTTCACCCAGCCGCGCCGCTCCATAGTGTAGAGCAGAGGATACAGGGACGCGACGTCGAAGCTGACCACCCCGCCGGTCTGCTGGCGGATGCGCTTGGCGATGTCGTAGCCGTGCCGCGGGGCTTCCGCCAGCACGGTGAGCACGGCCAGTTGGGCGCTGCCGCGCTTGATCGGGGACGACACCTTCGGGTCGGCGCCCATATAGTTGAATCCTATATAGTGGAACCTTTGTGCTTTGTCAAGGGAAAAATTCAGCGGGCTTCCCGGCCGGCCCGGCGGGCGCCGGCCCCGACGACCCCGTGGCGCGCTAGCGCGCCGACTGCTGCACGGCGTACCAGAGGATGTAGTGCTTCTCGCCCTTGTCTTCCGCCATCACCCGCAGCGGCTCGCCGGGGCCGCGCTCCACCTTCGGCTTCAGTCCTTGGAAGGGTGACCAGCCCTTGGCGGTGATGGCAATTACTTGCATCCCCGGCGCTGCGCCCGGCGCTACGGAGATCCCGCCCGCACCGGCGGGCACGTTGACGGTGGCGTCGAGCTTGAAGTCAAACGTCAGCCCGGGGATGACGCCCTCGACTTCGGGGGCCGGCTGGCCGTTTTCTCCTTGGCCGGTTGCGTGGAGCGAAAGCTCCATCTCGCAGTTCTCGTGGTTGCGCCCGTGGTCGGGCCGGCGGGTGCCGCCGGGAGTGCCGGCGGGCCCAGGGGCCCGGGTGGGCGTGTCGGTCAACGTCCCGGCGACGCCGAAGCGGTGGATGACCTTGCCAGAGGAGCCCGCCACCTCGGCGTCAATCGTGCCCATCGAGGGCACCGGCACCTTCCACTTCATCGCCTTGAGGTCAGCCGAGTAGGCGACGAAGCCCTGGCCGTGGACGCGCCCGTCGGCGTCCACCACGAACCAGAAGTCGGCTTCGCTGGTGCGGGTGAGCTTGCGGATGGGGTCGTCCATCAGCTTCTGGCGGATGACGCCCCGGCCGCTCCACATCCCGCCCCAGGGCGGCGGCGCGGCGGCCGGCGCCTGGGCCTGCGCGGTGGAAACCAAGGAGCCCGGCGGCCCGTCTCCGGCCAGCAGCACAAGCGCCAGCAGCGCCATCCACGCAGCGTTCAGCCAGAGGGTGTTCTTTTCTTTCATCACGCACCTCACCCGGGCAGCGGCCGGGTTTGCGGACTAGCCTTTCTTGACGGTGATTTCGACGCGGCGGTTTTTCTGGCGGCCTTCGGGGTCGTCCTTGCCGTCGGGCTTGGTGTTGGGGGCGACGGGCTTCTTCTCGCCCCAGCCGCGGGTAGTGATAGGGTTCGAGGCGCCGCGGGCGGCGAGCGCTTGCTTGACCGAGGCGGCGCGCCGCTCCGACAGGCCCTGGTTGTACTGGTCGTCGCCCTTGCTGTCGGTGTGGCCTTCGATGGTGGCGGCGGCGTTCGGGTAGGACTTGAGCACGGCGGCGACCTTGTCGAGCGAGGGCCCGGCTTCGGGTCGCAGGTCGGCCTTGTCGAAGTCAAACAGGACGTCGGCCGAGAGCTCGATGCGGATTTCCATCTCGGTCACCTTGGCGCCCAGGTCCTTCAGCGCCGCGTCCAAGGCTCCGATCTTGCCTGCCACCCCCGAAGCCAGCCCTTTGACTTCGAGCACCTTGCCCGCCAGGGGCAGCACTTTTGCGGTGGCCCCGGGCGGAATGGGGTCGTCGGGGCCGTACTTCTGCGCCCGGGCGCTCGGTGCGGCCAGGAGCAGCACCACGAGCCCCAGGAACAGAGACGGCAGCCGCAGTCTCCTCGTGCCTCTCACGCCGGCCCTCACTGTGCTACGGGGACGTCTTCAAAAGGCGCAAACTTCGGAATGATCACGCTGATGGTGGCCGTGGTGGGCGGGGGCGCGGGAAACTTGGCCCAGTTCAAGCGCTGCTCGCCCGCCGGAAGGGTTCCGTACCAAACTTCGAGGATTCTGTTGCCTTCCGCGTCGGTGAGGAAGTTGTATTTCTTGTTCTCGGCCGGATCGATGTAGTAAATGTCGCCCCAGCTGAAGTCATAGCCGATCGATTTCGGCTGGCTCCCGGCTACCAGGCCGGTCTGCTGGGCGCCCGCCGTGTTGACGATCCGCCAGCGGATGCGCAAGGCCCCGCCGCTCACCCGCTTCACTTCCAGCAGGTCGCAGCGCAGGTCAGGATCGAGAGAATACTGGGCGCTGGCGAGGATCGCCTGGGCGGCTACGGGCGCGGACTGGGTGGCTGGCGGAACGGCCGCGGTTTGGGCCGGCGCGGCGCTCTGCGGCGGCGGCGCCTGCTGGGAACAGGACAGGAGCCCGACCGCGCACAGGAGCAGGACTGCCACGAGAATGGTCTTTCTTGCTGTCATGAGAGTGCCTCCAAGATTGTCTCGAGTGCGGTAATCTTACCCCTTCTTGACCGTAATTTCCACGCGGCGATTCTTCTGCCGGCCGTCGGGATCGTCCTTGCCGTCGGGCTTGGTGTTGGGGGCGACGGGCTTCGATTCGCCCCAGCCTCGGGTCGAGAGGCGCGCGGGATCAATCCCGGCATTCTCGACCAGCCAGTCTTTGACCGAGGCGGCGCGCTTTTCCGAGAGCGTCTGGTTGTAGGCGTCCGCGCCCACGCTGTCGGTGTGGCCTTCGATGAGCACCGGCGCGGTGGGGTACTCCCGGAGCACCGCCCCGACCTTCTCCAGGCTGGGGACGGCGTCGGGCCGCAGGTCGGCCTTGTCGAAGTCGAAGAGCACGTCGGCGGAAAGCTCGATCTTGATCTCCTGCTCGGTGACCTTGGCGCCCAGGTCTTTGAGCGTGCTGTCGAGGCCTTTGGTGATGCCGATGATGTTGAGGACTTTCCCGGAAATGGTCAGCACCTTGGCCCGCTTGGCCGCCTCCTGGTCCGATGAGCTCTGCTGGGCCGGGAGTGAACCGGCCGCGCATAGAGCCAGAGCGAGGGCTGCCAGCCAGAGTCTTTTCATCTTAGTCCTCCGCGCGACTACTGATCGGTGATGGGGATGTCCTCGAACGGAGCGCCCAGCGTCCACACATAGTTGATCTTCTTTACCTCGGCCGGCGGGGCCGGGTACTTGGCCCACCAGAGCCAGGTGCCACCAGGCTTGAGGGAGACGCGCACGCCGCCCCCGGGGTCGACCGTCGGCGACAGGGGTGTCCGCTCTTCGTCCCGGAGG
>MEKM01000003.1 GCA_001766965.1 Acidobacteria bacterium RIFCSPHIGHO2_01_FULL_67_28
TTCGGCTACGAGTTCATGGAGCGCCCGGACGGCTACGCGGGACTCGCCGCGACCTACGGGCTGCGCTTCGCCGCGCCGCCGCGCATCATGGATCTGGGGCTGCTCTACCGCGCCCTCAAGGAAAAGCAGGTGGACCTGGTGGCGGGGAACTCGACCGACGGCTTGATTGCCGCGCTCGACCTCGCCGTGCTCGAAGACGACCGGCGCTACTTTCCGCCCTACGAGGCCGTGCCCATCGTCCGCCGCGAAACGCTGGCGCGCCATCCGGCAGTGCGCGCCGCGCTCGCCGAGTTCGCCGGGCGCATCACCGCGGAAGAAATGCGTCGCCTCAACTACGCCGTGGACGCCGACCACCGCGACGTCGCCGACGTCGTGCGGGAGTTTCTCCTTGCCAAAGGCCTGGCGTCGCGCTAGGCGGCGGGGGTGTCGGCGGCTTCGTCGAAGCGGACCGAGACGATCTGGCTGACGGCCGACTGCATGGTGACGCCGTAGAGCACGGGCGCCACTTCCATGGTCTTCTTGTTGTGGGTGATGAGGATGAACTGCGTCTGCGGGGCCATCTCCTCGACAAGGCGGGTGAAGCGGCCGACGTTCGAGTCGTCGAGCGGGGCGTCGACTTCGTCGAGGATGCAGAAGGGCGAGGGCTGGTAGCGGAAGATGGCGATGAGCAGCGCCAGCGCCGTCAGCGCCTTCTCGCCGCCCGAGAGCAGTAGCACGTTCTGGAGGCGCTTGCCCGGCGGCTGGCAGATGAGGTCGATGCCGATCTCGGTCGAGTCCTCGATTTCGCTCAGCCGCAGCGTAGCGGTGCCGCCGCCGAAGAGCGTCTTGAAGGTCTCGGCGAAGTTCTGGTTGATGGCGGCGAAGGCCTGCTCGAACTGGGCGCGGCAGACGGTGTCGATCTCTTCAATGGTCTTGGTGGTGTCGGCGATGGAGGCGAGCAGGTCTTCGCGCTGCTTGGTCAAAAACTCGTAGCGCTGCTCGCACTCTTGGAACTCTTCGAGCGCCATCATGTTGACGGGGCCGATGGAGTCGAGCCGCTCCTTGATTTCGCGGTAGCGGGCTTCGGCCTGCGGGAAGGCTTCGGCGTCGAGCCGCTCGGTCACCTGCGCGAGTAGTTGCTCCGTCGTCAACCCGAACTCGCTCTGGAGCGCCAGCTCGGCGTGCTGCCGGTCGGCCTGCTGGCGAGCCTGCTCGACTTCAAGCTGGTGGCGTTGCTCGCGCACCGCGTCGAGCCCGGCGCGGCGCTCCCGCAGCCCGGCTTCGCCTTCGATCAGACGCTGGCGCAGCGCGGCGCGCTCGGCGTCGAGCTCGCGGCAACGGCTCTCCTGCTCGATCTTCCCCTGCTGGCGCCGCGCGACTTCCTGCTCGGCGGCGACGAGCTCTTCCGCCAGCCGCGCCTGGGCGGCGCGCAGGCCGGCTGCTTCGGCGTCGAGCTGCTGGCGGGCGCGGGCCTCGCGGGCGGTGAGCTCGTCGAGCCGCGACTGCTCCTGCTGGGCGAGCGCCAGGGCGTCGCGCTGCTGCTCGAGCTGGAGGACGGCTTTTTCGTGGGCAAGCAGCGACGCCCGGGCGGCCTCGAGGGTCTGGAGCAAGCGCCGGCGGCGGCTTTCGAGCTCGGCGCCGGCGGTTTCCGCGGAGCGGGCGGCGGGCTCGATGGCGCTGCGCTCGCGCACCGCGCGCTCGAGCTCGCGCCGCAGCGAGTGCGAGCCGTGGCCGTTGCGCGTGCCGCCGGAGACGAGCCGCCCGTGGTAGCAAGTGCCGTCGGTCGAGAGGAAAAAGTAGCTCGGATGCTCGCGGGCCAGCTCTTCGGCGGCGCGCGTGCTTTCGACCAGGTAGGTGCGGCCGAGCTTGGGCAGGACGCGCTTGGCCTCGCTGCCGAGCGCCCCGTTCAGGCGGACGAAGTCGGCCACGCGGCCGAGGACGCCTTGGCCCTGCGGCGCCCGCTCGAGCTCCTCGACGAGCTTGGGCGGGAAGCGTCCGAAGGAGTCCACCAGGAAGGTGGCGCGGCCGGCGGTCTGCTCGCGCAGCAGCGACACCCCGGTGCGGGCAGCGTCGTAGGTCTCGACCACCACGTACTCCATCTCGTCGTGGAGGTAGTCCTCGAGCAGCGGCGCAAACTTTTCGTCGAACTCGGCGAAGTCAGCCACCACGCCCACGGCGCGGAACTCGACGCCGCTCGACACCGTCCCCTGGCCGACCAGGAGCTTCTGCACCGGCTCGGCGAACACGGCGCGGTGGGCCACCAGGTCTGCGAGCGCCTTCTCTTGCGCCACGGTGGAGGCCAGCGTGCGGCGCAGCTCTTCGACTGGCTGCCGGTGAGCTTCGACTTCCTGTTCGCAGCGTTTCAGAGATTTCTCGGCGGCGGCGGCGATCTCTTGGGCGGCGTCGCGCCGGGCGCGGGCGCACGCGACCGCGTCCGGGAAATCGAGCGCGGGCTGCGCCAGGGGAACGGAGAGCTCCTGCTGCAGGCGGCGGGTTTCGGCGGCGAGCGCTTCGAGCTCCCGGGCGGCGGCGGCGAGCTCGGCTTCGAGCCGCGCCACGCTTTCGCGGTTCTCATCGGCGCCGCTTGTGCCGTTCGAAGCTTCGGCGGCGAGCGCTTGGCGCTGCGCGGCGAGGCTCTCCAGGCGCGCGGCCGCTTCCTGCTGCTGGCGGCGGGTGTCGGCCACGCGCGCGTACGCTCGCTCGAGCTCGACCAGCACCAGCCCGGCGCGGTTCTGTTCCTGGCGCAGCGCGGCCTCGAGCTCATCCTGGCGGGCCTGGCCGGTCGTCTGTTCGCGCTCGGCGGCCCCGAGCGTCGCCGCGGCCTCGTTGAGCGCGGCGGCGTTGGCGGCGAGCTTCTGACCGAGTTCGGCGGCGGCGGCCTGGAGCTGCTCGAGCTGGGTGGCGAGTAAGCGGCGGCGCAGCTCCGTGCCTTCGGCCTTCAATTCCTGGTAGCGGCGGGCGCGGCTGGCCTGGCGCTTGAGGGAGTTCAACTGCTTCGAGATTTCTTCCAGGATGTCGTTCACCCGCAACAGGTTCTGCTGGGCGGACTGGAGCTTGGCCTCGGCCAGACGGCGCTTGTTCTTGTACTTGCTCACCCCGGCGGCCTCTTCCAGGATGGCGCGGCGGTCGCCGGGACGGGAGGAGAGAATCTGCCCGACGCGCCCCTGCTCGATGATGGCGTAGGACTCGGGCCCGAGGCCCGTGCCCATGAAGAGTTCCTGGATGTCGCGCAGGCGGCAGAGCTCGCCGTTGAGGTAGTACTCGCTGGTGGCGTCGCGGTAGAGCCGCCGCGTGACCACCACTTCGCCCGGATGGAGGCGGAGGTTCAGCCGGTTCTTTTTTTTCTTCTCGCCGGCTTCTCCGGCTGGAGAGGCTTCCGAGGCCGCTGTTTCTTGTCCTTGTGGCACCGGCGCTTGCCCCGAGTCCAGCCGAGGGGTCTCGCCGGTGGCTTTTTCCGCCTCGGGGTCCACCAGCGTCAGGGTGACCTCGGCGAGGTTGGTCGGCGGCCGGGTGGCGGTGCCGTTGAAGATGCAGTCGGCCATGCGGCTGCTGCGCAGGGTCTTGGCGCTCTGTTCGCCCAGCACCCAGAGGATGGAGTCGGAGATGTTGGATTTCCCGCAGCCGTTCGGGCCCACCACGGCGGCGATACCACTGCCGTTGAAGACAATGCGGGTGCGGTCGGCGAACGACTTGAAGCCGAACATCTCGACTTTGCGCAGTCGCAGCAAGCGCGCCTCCTCTACACCGACCTGCCTGTGGGCAGGCCGGTCACAAATTGGTCGAGAACCGGGAGAAATATCCCGAAGAACGTTCGGCGGGTCTGGCAAGTTGTCGTCGCCGCCCGAGGCGCTGGGATGCGGACCCCCAACCTAGCACGGCGGCCGCCGGGGGTCAAGAAAAAACTTTCTTCGTCCCGCCCGGCGGCCCCCCAGGGGTTGGTGGAGGGGCCGCAGCCGGTCCGGGCGGCCTCCGGAAATAGCCCGCAAATGCGTGACAACGCGTTATCCACGCATATCTCCCTCGCCCCGCCCCTACCACACCCCCCTTAGCCCCCGGTCAGGCAATGTAGGGGCGGGCTTGACGCCCGCCCGCGGGGAGGGGGGGGAACCCCTCCCCTACATGTCCCCTGTTTGTAGCGGCGGCTTTACGCCGCCATCCGGGCTGGCTAGAATGCGGAGTTTGGATTGAGCGATGGGAAGCAACTAGATGCTGCGGTTCTACAACACGCTGACGGGGCGAGTGGGGGAGTTCCAGCCGCTCGAGCCCGGGAAAGTCCGGCTCTACACCTGCGGGCCGACCGTCTACGACTACGCCCACATCGGTAACTTCCGCACCTTCGTCTTCCAGGACATCCTGCGGCGGTGGCTGCGGGCACGCGGCTTCGAGGTCTTCCAGGTGATGAACATCACCGACGTCGACGACCGCACCATCGAGAACGCGCTGGCCGCCGGCGTCAGCCTCGGCGAGTACACCGAAAAATACACGCAGAGTTTCTTGCAGGACATGGAGCTCTTGAGCTTGGAGCAGCCGGAAAAAATGGTGCGCGCCACCGAGCACATCCGGGACATGGTCGAGCTCATCGAGCGTCTGGAAGCCAAAGGCTACGCCTACCGGTCCGACGGGTCCGTCTATTTCTCCATCCGCAAGTTCGCCTCGTACGGGCGCCTGTCGAAGATCGACCTGGCTGGCATCCAGGCCGGTGCCCGCGTGGACGTCCAGGAGTACGACAAGAGCGACCCGCGCGACTTCGCGCTCTGGAAGGCCGCCAAGCCCGGCGAGCCCTTCTGGGAAACGCCCTTCGGGAAAGGCCGCCCCGGCTGGCACATCGAGTGCTCCGCCATGGCGATGAAGTACCTGGGCGAGAGCTTCGACATCCACACCGGCGGGGTGGACCTGATGTTCCCCCACCACGAGAATGAAATCGCCCAGAGCGAGGCCGCCACCGGGAAGCCCTTCGTGCGCACCTGGCTGCACGCCGAGCACCTGCTCGTCGAGGGCGAGCGCATGGCGAAGTCCAAGGGGAACTACTACACCCTGCGCGACCTGCTCGCCAAAGGCTACAAGCCCTCGGCCATCCGGTATCTGCTGGCCTCGGTGCCCCGCCGCAAGCAGCTCAACTTCACCTTGGACGGCCTGCACCAGGCCGCGCAGTCGGTCGAGCGCCTGCGCAACTTCCGTTTGCGGCTGCGCACGGAGAAGTTCCCGGCGGGTGACTCCGCGGCGCTGGCACAGCGGATCGAACAGGCCGGCGCCGCCTTCGACGCCGCGCTCGACGACGACCTGAACACCGCCGAGGCCCTCGCCGCCGTCTTCGATTTGGTTCGCGACTTGAACACCGCGATGGACCGCGGCGAGTTCCCCCAGGGCAACTCTGCCGCTACCGATGCGCTGCTCGCCCGCTACGACCGCATCTTCGCCGTGCTCACCGACGTTGTCATCCCGGAACCGGTCGTGGGAAAGCTATCCGTGGGACAGCCGACCGTAATCGTAAGCCTGAGCGATGAGGAAGTGGAGAAGCTGCTGGCCGAGCGGCGGGCGGCGCGCGCCCGGCGCGACTTCGCCCGCGCCGATGAGATTCGCCAGGAGCTGGCCGGGCGTGGTATTATCGTCGAGGACACCAAGGATGGTGTCCGCTGGAAGCGCCTATGAAGCACTGTCGCCATTTGACCTCTTCCTTGCATCCTTGCCTCCCGGCCTCTAGCCGTCCGGCTCTCTTCGGCGTCGACTAACTCCTCTCCCAGTGGGGCAGACATTCCT
>MEKM01000004.1:0-11780 GCA_001766965.1 Acidobacteria bacterium RIFCSPHIGHO2_01_FULL_67_28
CCAGCGTGCGCATCCGGGCCTGCACCAGCGGGATGTTCTCGAAGAGCGGCTGGAGGTCGCTGACGGTGGATTCGAGCAGGTCGGCGATGGAGAGGCCCTTGAACTTGACCTGCAAGGTCTCCTGGTTGTAGCGGCGCGCGCGGCAGACTTCGCAAGTGACGTAGACGTCGGGCAGGAAGTTCATCTCGATGCGGCGCAGGCCGTCGCCCTGGCAGGCTTCGCAGCGCCCACCCTTGACGTTGAAGCTGAAGCGCCCGGCGCGGTAGCCCCGCTCGCGAGACTCCGGCAACATGGCATACAGCTCCCGAATGGAAGTGAAGACTCCCGTGTAGGTGGCCGGATTGCTGCGGGGCGTGCGGCCGATGGGGGCCTGATCAATCACGATAACTTTATCGAGGCGCTCGTCGCCGCTGATGTTCCGATGCGCGCCCGGCTCCTCGAGCGCGCGGTAGAGCTTCTTGGCCAGGGCGCGGTAGAGGATGTCGCTCACGAGCGTGGACTTGCCCGAGCCGCTGACGCCGGTGACGCAGGTGATGAGTCCGAGCGGGAAGCGGGCGTCGATATTCTTCAGGTTGTGGTGACGAGCGCCGCGGACGAGGACGAAGTTGCCGTTCGGGGAGCGGCGCTTGTCGGGGAGCGGGATCTTGAGCTTGCCGGCGAGATAGCGCCCGGTGAGCGAGTCGCGGTGGCGGGCGATGGCGCGGGGCTTGCCCTCGGCCACGAGATACCCGCCGGCCGAGCCGGCGCCCGGGCCGAGGTCGACGACGTAGTCGGCGCGGCGGATGGTGTCTTCGTCGTGTTCGACGACGACGACGGTGTTGCCGAGGTCGCGCAGGCGCTCGAGGGTCGAGAGCAGCTGGGCGTTGTCGCGGTGGTGGAGCCCGATGGAAGGCTCGTCGAGGACGTAGAGGACGCCGCGCAGCCGTGAGCCAATCTGCGTGGCCAGGCGGATGCGCTGCGCTTCGCCGCCGGAGAGCGTAGCGGCGGAGCGGTCGAGCGCGATGTAGCCCAGGCCGACGGCCAGCATGAACTCCAGCCGCTCGCCGATTTCTTCGACGATACGCCCGGCGACTTCCTGCTGGCGCGGCGTAAGCGCGCGGGCAATCTGGCGGATGGCCGGGACGGCGTCGGAGACGGGCAGGGCGGTGAACTCATCAATTGAGTAGCCCGCGACTTTCACGGCCAGCGACTCCGGCCGCAGGCGCTTGCCCTGGCAGGCGGCGCACGCTGAAGCGGACATGTACCGCTCCAGCCATTCGCGGTAGTCCTCCGACGGCGTCTCCTCGTAGTAGCGCTGGAGCAGGCCGAGCAGACCGGGAAAGCCCCTCGGCTGCGCTCGGGATGTTCCATAGAGAATCAGGTTCTGGATGCGGCGCGGGTAGTCTTCGAAGGGCAGGGCAGGATCGAAGTCGTGCGCCTGGGCAACGTAGTCGAAGGTGCGCTGGAGGGAGGTCGAGCTGCCGCCGGGGCCGAGGCCGCCGTCGAAGAGCGGCTTCGACCAGTCGGTGACGACCTTGGCGGGGTCGAACTCATAGCGCGAGCCCAGGCCGTGGCAGGCGGGGCAGGCGCCGTAGGGCGAGTTGAAAGAAAAACTGCGCGGCTCGAGCTGCGGGACGTTGATGCCGCAGTCGGCGCAGGCCAGCCGGTCGGAGTAAAGTTGCTCGGGGCCGTCCACCACGGCGACGGTTACGAGTCCCTGCGCCAGCTTGAGCGCCGTTTCGAGCGAGGCCTCCAGGCGTTTCTCGATGCCGGGCTTCACCAGCAGGCGGTCGACGACCACCTCGACGGTGTGGTTGCGGCGGCGGTCGAGCCGGAGAGGCTCGTCGAGCGTGCGCAGGGCGCCGTCGATGCGGGCGCGCGTCCAGCCCTGGCGGGCGAGCTGCTCGAGCGGCTTGCGGAACTCGCCCTTGCGCCCGCGGACGATGGGGGCGAGGACCATGATGCGCGGGGCGTCGCCCGCCTGCGCTGAAGCTTCCCTCGACTCCGCTCGGGACGGGCCGGTGGGCAGGCCGTTTTCATCTTCAGCGGCGCGCTCCATGACGGCGCGGACGATCTGCTCGGTGGTCTGCCGGGCGATGGGCTTGCCGCAGCGCGGGCAGTGGGGCGCGCCGATGGAGCTGTAGAGCAATCGGAGATAATCGTAGATTTCGGTGACCGTGCCGACGGTCGAGCGGGGTGAGCGGGTCGTGGTTTTCTGTTCGATGGAGATGGAGGGCGAAAGGCCCTCGATGGAGTCGACGTCGGGGCGCTCCAGCTGGTCGAGGAACTGCCGGGCGTAGGCGGAGAGCGACTCAACGTAGCGCCGCTGGCCCTCGGCGTAGAGCGTGTCGAAGGCGAGCGAGGATTTTCCCGAGCCGGAGAGGCCGGTCACGACCGTCAGCGTCTGGCGGGGGATGGAGACGCTGATGTTTTTCAGGTTGTGGGTGCGCGCCCCGCGGACGGTGATGGACTTGATGGACACGGTACGCAGTACCTTGTACCTGGCACACCCTCCTGCGCCCTATGGGCTTCGGAGGGCATGCAGGCGCCCCCAGTGGGGCGCAAACACACGAGTCGAACCTATCAGAATAGCCTGCGGCTGCCGGAGGGTCAAGCCGTGCTAGGATGGATCGAGGAAATGATAGATAAGTACGACTTCGGGGCCATCCGCATCGACGGCAAGGACTACCGGCAGGACGTCATCATCTACCCCGAGCCGCGCCGGGTGGACGCCAGCTGGTGGCGGAAGGAAGGCCACCGGCTCGATGCGGCCGACCTGGGCGGGGTGCTTGCGGCCAAGCCCGAAGTGCTCGTGGTCGGCACCGGCTACCACGGCTGCCTGAACGTCCCGCCCGAGACGCTCGAGTTCCTCAAGAACGTCGGCATCGAGGTCTACGCCGAGCCCACCGCCCGCGCCTGCCAGCACTACAACGAGCTCAAAGACATCCGCCGGGTCGTCGCTGCCCTGCACCTGACCTGCTAGCTCTTGCGGCAGAAGATGACGCGGAGGAAGGCGGAGCGGTTGTCGAATTGCGTGCCTGTGAAGGTCGGCTGCGAGACCGTGCCGGCGGGAGTGCCGGCGCTCACGTTGGTGGTCGTGCCCGTCGCCGAGCCGGTCGAGGCCGTCGAGAGCCCCGTGTTCTGCGAGCCGGTGGTCGAAGTATCCACGCCATAGCCGATCTGCCCGCCGGTCGTCCCCGTGTTGACCGTCTGGGTGTGAGTGTGAGCGATGACGGTCGAGTAGTCATGGGTGTGGCCGGCCAGGGCGTTTCCCGTGAAAGTCGGCTGCGAGACCGTGCCGGCGGGCGTGATGTTGTCCGAGCCGCCGGTCGAGCCGATGTCGGCATTGGCGACGAGCGTCCCAAGCGGCAGCCGGCCGTTGAGCGACGTCTCTTCGGCGTAGCCGGAGGGGCAGGAGCCGCTGACGATGAGCAGGATGGCGCCCGCGGGGACGCCGCCGCCTCCGCCCGCCGGTTGGCACTCGTACTGCTGCGAGGCGGAGTTGTAGGCGAGCACTTCGCTGTTGTTGCAGGAGCCGGGCCGCTGCACGCGGCTGGCCATGGAGCCCGGGTCCTGGGCTCCGAGCAGCAGGGCCGCCAGGGCGCAGAGATAGAGCGCGACGATCACACGTTCCTTCATCGGAGAGCCTCCTAGTCGTGAATTGCCGTGCAATGCAGAGTCCCCGTTTTCGGGTTCACCCCGTCGTCGTTGACCACTCGCGCCACCACCGACCCGGCGGCCACCGACTCGAGGTGGTGGAGGCGCAGGGTCGAGGTCGACGCCGTCGCTTCCGCCAGCGAGCAGGTGACCGTGTAGTTGGCGTCGGCAAAGGCCGTCGTCCAGGTCAGCGTGACCGCGGCCGAGGCGCCCGCTCCCACAGAACCGGTCGTGACCCGGCCGTGCTTGAAGGCGGCGCCGTTGTTGCCAACACCCGCATTCGTCACGGAAAACATCAGCTTGGGCGTGGCCGCGCCGTCGTAGACGGCGAAGCCGCCGGTGCCCGTCGAGGCTTGGGCGTTCACCCGCACCGTGCCCGTGCCCTTCGAGATAAGGTCGAGCACGATGTTCGTGTTCCCGCCAACGGCGGCCAGCGTCGGCCCGGTATTCGGGTCGAGCTTCAGGCCGGTGCCGAAGGCGGGCTTGATGTTGACGACGCCGTTCTGGTCCTGCTGGAACATCACCGCGTTTGTGCTCGATTCGAGCAGGAAGTAGCTGACCGAAGGGCTGGCAACGGTCTGCTTGGCGCGCAGCGGCACGACGCTGCCGGAAACGCTGTCGACGCTCAAGCCGTTCAGCATCCGAAAGGTCGAGCCGGTCGCCGTGAAGAAGAAGTCGGAGGCCGTGCCCCAGCGAAGCTTCTGGTCGGCAGCGAGCTTGATGGCCGCGCTGGCGATGGTGCCCGAGGCGAGGTCAATGGCGTCGTCCACCTTGGCGGTGATGGCGATGCCGTCGTCGAAAGCGTTGGCCCCCGCAGGCGCGCCTTCGAGCAGGATCCCTGTGTACCAGGCGAACGGGCCGGTGTTCGAGATGTTGATGGCGCGCGAGGTGCCGACCTTGAACTCTTTGGTCAGGATGAGGTTCAGCCCGCGGAAGCTCAAGAGCGGCATCGGGGGGCAAATCAGGTTGTCGGCAGCGGCCCAGTCGTAGCTGTTCGCCTCGATGGTGACGCTGTTGGCAGTGGTATCGAACGACTGAATCTCCGCGCCCTGCGCGAGGGTGTAGGCCCCGCTCGAGGCCAGGCGGTTCGTGTCGTAGGTGGCTTCCAGGCGCAGCACGGTCGCGCTCACAACCGAGGCCACGCGATACCAGTGGCCCGTCGAAGTCCCGCCCAGGGTCACGTCCTCGGAGTTGATCTTGAAGTATTGGCCCACGGGCGAGGGCGAGAGCGTCGTCCAGTCGGGCGCGCCGGAGAAGGTCACGTCGGTTCCGGAGATGCTTGACACCGAGCCGGTCGTGGTAGTGCGGCTGGTGTTGATAAGCGCCCGCTCGCCCAGCACCGACTCGTTCGTGTCGGAGGTGTACTCGATGACCGTGGCGCTGGGTGCTTCGTTATTGAGCGTCTGCGCGGTGAAAACGGTGGCGCCCTGCTTGACGTTGATTTCGGCGAACTCGGCGGTCGGCTGGCTCGTCCCCGCGACGTTCTTCCCGCCGTAGCCCCAGACATCGCCGCCGAGAAACAGGGCGTCGCCGATGCCGTAGCCGTTCACCCGCCCGCCGATGAGGATGTGCTGGCCCTGCGTGCGGCCATCGAGCTCAAGGTGGAGTGGGCTATAGGTGTTCTTCGAGGTCGAGTTGTATTGCCCGCCGTCGAAGGCGTCGACGTAGATGTACTGCCCGCCCAGGCTGCGGAAGTTGACACCGGGGGCGGTGGTCAACCGCCGGCGCAGAAGAAGGCCCGGAACGAAGCCGGCGGTGGGCGGCGTTGCCACCGTCTGCCGCAGATCGAGCACGGTGGTGTTCTCGGGGATCGTGGTGGCCTCGCCCGCCCCCAGGTTCGAGGGGTAGAGCACCAGGCAGGCCGCGCTGGCGCAGTCCGAGATGGCGGCGTCAATGTCGGCGGTCACCGTGCCGCCCGGCCAGAGCGTGGGCTCGACGACGCGGATGCTGTTGAGCCGGGAGAAGACTCCGTTCGTCGGCCGCGGGAAGCTGACCCAGGCCGACCCGTCCCAGTATTGAATGTCCCCGGCGCGCAGGCGCAGGGTGTCGAGGTCGGAGCGGTAAAAGGCCGAGCCCTTGACGACGTTGGCCGGGTCGGCCACGAGACCCAGGTACTGCTGGTGGGCGACGTTCGTCTTGTTCTGCGCCGCCGCCGGCATCGCCGCCAGCGCCAGCAGCAACGCTGTCATTCCGAACGAAGCGAGGAATCTGCTTTTCATGTTTTTCCTCCCACGGTTCTAGCGACCTTCATCGCGCACGCCAATCCCCGGCTAGGCCGCCGTGCCTCCCGTGTTTCCCGGGTCGGCGTGGGCGCCAGCGGAGCTCGAGGCCGCGCCGGCGCCGCCGGTGTCGCTCGAGGGAGCGGAGTCCTTGATGAACTGGTTCTCGATGTCGTAGAGCCCGGCGCCGGCGTTCCAAGTCTGCCCGTAGCTCACCGCCTGCGGGTCGAAATGCACCCAGACGGCGCCGGGGGCGAGCGTGACCCAGTCGATTTCGTAGTCCTCGCTTGACTTCGAGGCGCCGGTGGCTTCCGACCAGATGAAGACGTTCAGGGCGTTCGGTACCTGCTGGTCGCCGCGCAGCGTGAAGGTGTGGTAGAAAACCCCGAATGTGTTCTCGAGCGAATCGACCGGGATGGTGAAGGCGTAGTCATTCCCGTCGGGGTCGTTGTAGTTCTCGGCGTCGGAGTCGACCTTGACCTTGATGTCCTTGTCGTAGAGGCCGCTGGCTCCGGCGTGCCGCAGCGACACCGCCACGGTCACCGACTGCCCGGGCTTGAGCAGCAGGCCGAGGTTGTTCCAGAGCGAGCGGATGCCAATCTTGTCGACGCTCGAAGTCTTGGTCTTGACGACGTAGACGTCGCGGTCGGAGACCCACTCGACGTCGGTGGGCGAGGCGGGCGAGCCGCCCGCATTCGAGTAGAGCTTGAAGTGCCGGGCGTTCGCGGTGCCTTCCTGCCCGGCCACGCCGATCCGGTAGAAGCTCCCATTCTTGAGCAGATTCGCCACCGTCTGGGCATTCTCGGCGAAGGCTTCGGAAAGGTCGGGCTGGTCGGCCGGCTGCGGCTGCGGCCCGGCGGTGTCGACGAAGACCGCAGGTTGGTATTCGATCGCCTCGACCGCCCGCGAGCCGTCGGGGTTGTCGGTGATGCCCATCACCTCATAGTCGCGGCTCGTCAGGAATTCGAGGTCGGCCGGGGCGGTGATGACATCGCCGGGCAGGAGGTTGAGCGCCCCGTTTACGCCCGAGAGGATGGTGAAGCGGGCGCTGCGGGGGCGATCGACAAGCGAGCCCAGCAAGTATTCTGACAGGCGCTCGGCGCGCTCCGGGGTCTGCCCGCCCAGGTCGGCTTCGACCTCCTGGATCCGCCCGACGGCGTCCTGATGGTCCTCGTTGACGGCTTCTCGTGTGCGTTCCTCGAAGTCTTTCGCCGGGTTGCCGTAGGCGGTGCCGGTGGCCTGGTCGGCGCTGAACGCCGAGCCGAGCTTGAGCTCGGTGTCGGAGGTGATGGACTTGACCCGGCGGAACTCGCCCTTTTGCGAGCCCGAGCGCAGGTCGATCACGCCGTCCTTCTCGAACCAGGTCAGGAAGTTGGTGTCGACCCCGGTGACGGTGGTGCCGCTCGAGGAGATGCTGCCGAGGCCGCGGCCGGAGTCGAGATCGTGGTAGGTGAAGCGGAAGAGGTTCGGGGTATCGCGCAGCGGCCGCCGCGTGAGCGTAAGTGAATTCGGGGCGAGGTCGTCCGCGTCGAGCACAAGGATCGAGTTGCGCGGCTCATCCGGGAAAGGGGCGAGCTTCCCGAGGCGCTCGAGGAGGTACGCCCGCCCGGTGACGAGGATGAGCTCGAGCGCGCGCAGCAGGTCGGTCTCTTCGGCGAAGGCGACGTGGCATTCGCAGCGCTTGACCGACTCGCCGTTGATGGTCAGCGTTTCGTCGCAGAAGTCGGCCCAGTCCTTGAACGCCTGGAAGTCGATGCGGGCCTTCTCGGCCGCGGTCAGGGCTTCGTTCACGAGACCGTGCGGCTTGAGGTAGCGGCGGATCAGCAGGTCGAGCGCGCACCAGGCCGGGTTCGCCGACCAGGCGTACGCGGTCTGGTTGCCGGCGTTGTCGAACTGGCGGACGCGCAGGCCGCGGTAGACCCCGAAGACCTCGAACTCGCGCGTCTTCTTCGGATGCTTTTTGTCGCGGGGCAGGTTGAGCGCGGCGTAGGCGGTGCGGCTGAAAGCAAGCCGCGGCCGGAAGCCGTCCGGGAAGAACGAACAGAGCTTCTGGTTGCGCGTCGCCGGGTCGGTTTCGTTCGCAATCTCGCCGTCGAGCCCGGGGTGGAAGTGGTACTTGGCGGTGTTCGCGGTCGAGAGCCGCCGGTCGTTTACCCAGACCACTTCGGGGCCGTCCATCTCGCCCTCGCCCAGGGCGATGAAAAGTGAGACCGACTTGTCGTCGTTCTTGTGCTGGAGGACGACGTTGCCGCCGACGAGCGCCCGGCCGTACATCTCGGCCACGGGCTGGCCCAGCGCCGCGCCCAGGAGCTCGAGCGGCGCGTTCTTCTTTTTCCCGTTGAGGAATCGCCCGAAGCCGCCGAAGCCCGCGCCCTCGAATTCGCCGCCGCCGAGCAGCGGCTGGCCCCACTCCCAGCCGAATTGGAACCCTACTCCGGTTTCACCCTGTGGCATGATTGCTCTCGTAGCTTTCAGCGTTCAGCATTCAGCTTTCAGCCTCCGATTCCCGGATCGCTGACCGCTGACGGCTGACCGCTATCCTGCTCAAACGGCTGGTAGGCCTTCTGGAGCTCGCGCGTCAGCGTGGGAAAGCCGTTGAAGCGGAAGTTGCGGGCGCGCTCTTCGCAGGCGGGTGAGTAGGACTTCGGGCAACTGGCGTAAAGCACGCGGAAGACAGAAGTCGCATCTGGCGGCGGCGAGAAGTCGGTCTCGGCGGCGTCAATCGTGATGGCGGTCGCCGTGTTCGACCCGATCTTCCGCTGCTGGCCCGCGCCGGTGCCCGAGGTGATGCGCACCTGCTCGCCCTTGTGTTCATCCACCGTCATCGCCAGCCCCGTGTCGGTGACGGAGCGCGCGGCGCCGGAGGTGGCCGTGGTTTCAAGCTTCCCGGTGGTCGCGGTGAAGAGCAGCTTAGGCGCGCCCAACGTGAAGGTGAAGACCTTGAACTTGCTCGTGCCGTCGGGCTTGGTGGCGAACCGGCCGAGGAGGGTGAGTGTTGTGGCCGTGTTTGACTTGATGAGGCGCTTCTGGCCTTTCCCGGTGCCGGCGGTGACGACGACCCAGCGGTCGCCGGTGGCGTGGACGTCGACCGTCTCGGTGAGCGTCGTCTTCCCGATGGTGGTGAGCGAAAAGATGTCGGCGGTCTGCCCGGCGAGCCGCTCGGTGAAGGAGAGGTTTGCCGGGTCGTAGCCGCAGGGCGGCTTCGAGAACCGCCAGGTGCAGAAGGCCTGGAAGTCTCGGGCGATGGCCCGGCGCTGGCCCGGGTCGAGGTCGCTGACGAGCCGAAAGCGCACCGCTTCCTCCGTCTCTTCCTGCTCATGCAGCCGCCCGCGGAGGATTTCGATGGCCTCGTCCACGCCGACCAGGAGCTGCGAAAGGACGCATTCCGCCCCCTCGAACGCCTGGGACTGGATGAGAGCCGAGACCGCCAGGTCGGCGTTGAGGAACTCGAGCGTGGCGTCGTCGACGACCAGCGACCGCCGCAGCGTGGGGCTCGACACCACGCGCAGGTAGGGCTCATAGGTCACGCCGAGAAATGTCAGCTTATCGCCAGCGTAGTATTTCATCGTGCCGTCGGTCAGCGTCACCTTCGCGCCCCAGAAGATGGGCCCTTGGTAGTCATGCGCGTTGCTGGAGAGATTCCTCGGCACGTTAGTCCTTTCCGGTGCTCAAAGCCCAGTGCTCATTGCTCGCCTTTTTCCCCAACGAGCATCGGGCTTCGAGTATCGGGCTTCGGAAACCCGTCACGGAATCACCTCAATGGTGTCGGCGACGATGGTCTTCGCGCTGGAAGAAGCATTCTTCGTGTTGGTGGCGAGGATCTTCACCCGGTGGATGCCGAGCGGGATGTCGGTCTTGGTCAGAAGCGCGGCGCTGGCCGCCGAGCTAGCGGCATAGAGGTCCACGTTTCCGAGGTCGGTCTCATCGAGGAGAACTGTGAGGATGCCGAGGTCGGAAGCCTTCCGCGCCCAGAGGCGAAAGCCATAGCCGGCGTAGAGGAACTGAAAGGCGTCGGTGGTGTTGAGGTTCGAGTTGGTGGCTTCCTGGCCCGCGTGGGCGTTGGCTTGGGCCGCAATCGCCCAGCTTCCCGTCAGGGCCTTGGCGCGCGCGGCGTCGTCTTCCTCGATGAAGAAGCTCAGGTGGCCATCGGTTGGGCTGGGATAGTTCGCCGTGGGCAGCGGCCGGCCGACGGCTTCCAGCAGTTCGACTCCGATGTTCCAGCCGTCGTTCGATGCCAGCTCGTACTCCGGTTCCGAGGCGAACACCACCGGGAAGTGCCGCGCCAGGTAGGTTCCGGCGTTGTTCACATAGACCTTGTGGTTGAAGCGGAAGAAGTCCTGCTGGAAGCGCGCGTACCAGTCGCGCACCTGCTCGGCCTCGTCGGTGGAGCGGCGGCGGAAGCGGAGCTCGAAGAGCCGCTGCGGGGCCTTCCGAAAGCGTTGCAGCTCGCGCCCGCTGGCGGCCCGCTGGCGGAGCACCCCCGGGTCGAGCCGCTCGCTGAGCACGAAGTCCGGGTCGAGCGGGAAGAGATCATTCTCGGGCATGTTCTGTCATCCTGAGCGTGGTTCGTCTTTCGCTCATGGTTCGACTTTCGCTCACCATCCCGAGCGAGAGTCGAGGGACCATCCCGAGCGAAAGTCGAGGGAAAGCGAAGGATCGGCTCATAGCGGCAACCTCGCCCCTTGGTCCCGCGCCCGCCGGCGGATTTCACGGATGACGGCCCGGGCGGTGGCTTGCGGGTCGGCGGCGCCCTGGACGACGATGGGGCCGATGTGAACGCTGGCGCCGCCGGCGGCGAAGCGCCCGCCCGGGCCGGGCAGCGGCCCGCCCCCCGCCAAGCGCGGCGCGCCCCCGCCGGGCATGGCCGCCGGCGGGAGTCCGAAACTGATCCCGAAGCCGCCGGGCCCGCTGGAGAATCCGGGCGCGAAGCTGCTCATCAGGCGCAGCCCGGAGAGCCAGCTCTCGACCATGCGCCGCACGATGCCGAGGAAAAACTCGAGCAGGTCGAGCAGCAGGCGCTTGACAGCGTCGTGGAAGTTGCGCGCGCCGCCGATGAGGCTCTGGAAGAAGTTGCGGAAGACGGGCTCGAGTCCGGCGACGATTTCGCGGGAGTCGCGCAGCTGGTTGACCACGCCCGTGAGCGAAGCGTCGAGCGGCACGAGCGCCTCGCCGCCGGTGGTCCCGAGCGACTCCAGCTCCCGCCGCAGCGCCGTGAGCTGCTCGGCGCCTTCGGTTTCGACGGTGATGGAGAGTTGGACGCGGGTGTCAGGCATAAAGACCGTACCTCGTACCTACTGCCTCGTACTTAGAAAGCGGGCGCGAGCGCGCCCCAGCGCTTGCAGACCGGCCAGCTCGACTCCGGTTACGTCGGCCGAGCGGCACTCGAGCGTGTGCAGGACTTCTTCGAGCCAGAGCAGATGCGCCAGCCACAAGCGGTAGGCCAGTGGAACCGCGCTCGCCCGGACGAACGTGTCCAGGCGCTCGGGATCGAGTGCGGCGCCGCGCAGGCGCGCGGGCTGGCGAGCTTGACCTTCGTCACCGGCCTGCGCGAACAGCCGGTAGGCGTACCGCTCCAGGCCGACGAAGTCGGTGGCGACAGGCAGCGGCGTAGTCATTCGGACGCCTCCGGGGTGATGAGCGCGGCACCCTCCTTCGCGGAAGCGTCGGCGAGTGCGGTCTCGGCGACCAGGCCGCCGAAGAGGGCTTCGACGGCGACGCGCTTGTGCCAGGCGTCCATGCTCTGGACGGCGTCGAGGCTGGAGGCCAGAGGCCGGCCCCGGAGCGTGTAGCCTTCCACGCCGAGGATCAACTGGTCGTAGAGGCGCGTGAGCGCCGGCAGGCGCGGCGGCAGCAGCGTGCGCGGAGTGCGGCCGCCGCGCACGATGAAGTTATCGGCCAGCAGCCGCCGGTAACGCCGCTCGGCTT
>MEKM01000004.1:11794-25848 GCA_001766965.1 Acidobacteria bacterium RIFCSPHIGHO2_01_FULL_67_28
CCGTTCGCCGCGGCCTCCAGCACCACGCGGACTTCCTCCGCCGCCAGCGGAAAGAAGCCGTTGGGGCCGGCGGCGTCGGCGGGCGCCGGCGCCACCAGCGTCAGGGCGCGCACCGCGGCCTCCTTGTGCGCCAGCGGAATTAACTCCTGCCAGTCCTCGCCGGGCGGAAGGGCGTAGCCCTCGACGCGGCGGACGAGGCGCGTCCAGAGGTCGAGCGCGGCTTCGCTCGCCCGCAGCACCAGGCGGAAGGACGGCTCGGCGGCGTCGCCCAGCTCTTCGACCGCCGGCTGGAGCGCGGCCTCGTAGGTGTACCAGTCGTCCGGCGCCGGCGGGCGCAGGCGGTGGCAGACACGGTAGCTGTGGCCGGCGTGGGTCACCTTGAGCGGCACGAGGATTTCCTCGCGGGCCAGCTCGAACAGCTTCGCGTTGTCGCGGGCCTCGCTCATCAGGCCGTCAGGAAAGAGGTCTCGGTGTTGGTGACGGTGATTTGGAGCGGCTCGAGTCCGGTCTGCTTGAGCACGCCGGCCTCGCCGATTTCGACGCGGTAGACGACGTGGTTGCCTTCGACGGCGTCGTCGAGCGCGGTGACGCGCACGGCGGGGAGCACGACGAGCGCCCGGTGAATCTCCGGCCCGGGGCCGATGAGGTCGCCCGCGAGACTGACGCGCAGCTCGCGCACCGTGTCGTTCAGGAAAAGCGTGAGCAGGTCGTCGGTCTGCTTGGCAAAGAGCGTGAGCGCGGCCGAGACCCGCCGCGGGCCGTACCAGAGCCGGCCGCGGAACTTGCCGGAGCCGGGGTAGTAGCCGAGCTCGGCCTCGAGGTTCTGGGTGACGCTCACCGACCAGTCGAGCACGCGGTCTTTGATCGACACCGGCGCGCCCTGCGGGCCGAAAAGGATGTCGGCGTCGGCGCCGAGAAAGAACGACTGGGGCGTGAGCGCCGGCAGCGACCCCGCGTAGGCGCCATCGGAGGTGGCTCCACTCCCGATCCAAGCGGCGCGCAGCTCGACCGGCTCGCGCGCGCGGCCCGTCAACGCGAAGTCGTTGCAGGCGAGCGACACCAGGCGGCGCTTCAGGTCGGCGGTCAGCTCTTCATAGACGGTGGTGGTGGGGGCGTGCTTCGAGACCGCCGGGTCGGCGAAAGTGAAGAGGTGGTCGTAGGCGGTGGGGTTGCCGCCGGGGTTGGGCTGCGACGTGGCGACCTTGCCCAGTGCGAAGGCGGCAACCCAGGCGAGGGTGAGCGAGCTGGCGTCGAAGGTGCTCGAACGGCGGAGGTCGCGGGCCGTTTCTTCCAGTTCTGTCGCGAACTCGTGGCCCTTGCCGGCGCGGTCGAGGTCGCTGCGGAAGAGCTTCGTCTGTTTGCCGACTTCGACGCGGGCGGCGGTGACGCGCCGGCTAAGGTTGGCGTCGGCGAGCGCCGTGCCGTAGGCGGATTCCTTCTTGGTCGAGAACAGCCAGGTGACGTCAAAGGCGCGCTGGGGTTCAAACATCGTCACTCCTCGTCAGACGTGGAAGTCGCCGTGGATCGCCACTTCCAGAGAGTAGGCGGAGAAGTCGGCGGTGAAGGATTCGAGCTGCTCGGCGGCGAGCTCGACCACGGGCTGGACGCCGCCGCTCGAGAGCGCCAGGCGGGCGCCGGCGAGCGTGGTCTTCAAGTCGTGCAGGAGCCGGTAGGCGCCGAACTCGGTGCCGGGTCCGCCGAGCTTTTCTTCTTCGGCGCCGCGCAGGTTGCGGGCGACGGCGAAGAGCAGGAAGCGCGGCGCGTAGTCGTAGGTGCGGGCGGCGAGGTCGCGGGCGGCGAGCCGCGAGGAGAAGAAAAAGCTGAGCACGGCGGGGGGCACCACCACGAAGTTGCCGCGGGCGAGGTCGAAGGTGCGGTCGCTCACTGGCTCAATGGTCTTCACGTAGGTGAGCGCTGAAGCGGTGCGCAGCAGCGCGAGCAGGGCGGATTCGACTTCGGCGAGTTTCATGGACCGTGACTCGTGATTGGTGACTCGTGACTCGTGAGGCCGTCGGCGACGGCCTGCGCCGCCTCTTCCTTGTCGCGTTCGGTCAGGATGAGGAACGGCCGGGCGGGCAGGCGTCGCGTGCCGTATTGATGAAAGGCAGCATAGGGCGCGTCGGTCGAAGCCAGCAGCGCGCCGGCTTCCAGACGTGTCGTAATCGATCGGCGCAGGGTGCCGGTGCGCTCGAGGATGCGCAGGCCCGCGCCGAAGCGCCGCGCCTTCCAGGCGGCGTAGCGCGCCGAAAGCGGCGCCCAGTGGAAGGGGCGGCCTTCTTCGTCGAAGTTGCGCTCGATGGCCGCGGCCACCCCGGGCAGGGCTCCCGCCAACAGCTCTTCGCTTCGCGACAGTCGCTCGGCCAGGCGGTCGAGCAGCGCGAGAGCCGATTGGCTTTGGAGGCGGACGACGAGCATCAGAAGCCCTCGAGGTTTTCGTCGGAGAAGACGCGCTCCTGCTCGGTCTTCTTGACGTCGGCTTCGGTCTGCTGGGCGGGGGCGCCGGAGGGCTGGTCGAGGACGGCGCGGCCGGCGGCGAGGTCGCGCAGGAAGCTCAAGGCGGCGTCGCGGGCGGCGAGAGTGGCGTCGCGGACGCGCCGGCGGCGCTTCTCGAGCTCGTAGATGGCGAGGTCGACGCAAACCTGCTTGACCTTCTCGGAGGTCTGCAGCGGGAGCGTGTAGCGCGCCCCGGCATAGGCGTCGATGGTGGCCGAGGCGGCGTTGAGCGCGGAGTCCACCTTGGCCGAGTCGACCGAGCCGGAGCCGGTGTCGTCGGTCAACTGCACGAGCTCGGCCTGGGTGATCTGGTTGAGCAGGTCAGCTTGCGTGGCATACGGCATTGACAACTCCCTTCAGCGGCTGCGCGGAGGTTCCCACCCGCCCTGCCCGCCGGCGACGAAACGAGCCCGCCGGCGGGACCCCGGGAATCTGCGCGCTGGAAAGCAGACCCCTCGACTTCGCTCGGGGTGACAGGCTCACGCCTGTCAGGCGACGGCGTTCTTGATCAGGTAGCCGGCCTGGACGGCGGTGATCTTCTGGTCGTAATAGAAGTGCACGGCCAGCTCGTCGGCCTTGCGGCTGACGGGGGTGGCGCGGCCGAGCTCGACGATGAAGCCCGAGGTCGAGCCGGGAGCGCCGGCCCAGACGAACGTCTTGCCGAAGGTGGGCTCGCCGAAGGCGGGTGTGGGGCTGACGTAGGCGAGCACGGCGTGCTTGCCGAAGACGAAGCCGACGGTGCCGTCGGCCGCCACTTCCAGCGCCTGCGACACCAGGACCTGCTGGACGTCGAACAGGGCCGCCAGGTCTTCCTCCCGCACCACGCCCACGCGGATGTTCTGCACCCGCTCGACGATCTTGGGGTGGTTGCGGAGCTTGGAGAAGACGGGGAAGCCGAGGATGAGCGTGTTGGCGCGGACGCCGGCGTTCTTGGCGATGGTCTCCTGGCCGGCCTGGATGTCCTCGGTCGGCTTGGAGTTGGTGAAGTCGGACCACTGCGCGGTGCCGGAGAGGGTGGTGTTCTGGGTGACCTGGGCGGTGTCGGTGACCATGGCGGCGAAGAGCTTCTCCTTGCGGAGAAGGATCTTGTCGGTCAGGGTCTCGGCGGCCCACTGCTCGACGTCGCCGGCGTCGAAGTTGGAGCGCTCCTCGTCGGTGATGAGCCGCTCGAGGGCGTGGTCGTCGGCGAAGTAGGTGTCGGACGAGAGCGACTGGAGGACGCGCTGGGCGGCGGCCCCGGGCGCGCGCAGGTCGTCCACCAGCGCCTGGAGCTGCTCCTGGCCGAACTTCCAGTACTTGTCCGACTGGCGCTGCACCGGGACGCGGGTGCAGGCCTGGTCGGAGACGTAGCTGGGGTTGCGGAACTTGACGGCGAAGTTCGAGAGCGCCACGTCAATGTGGCCTTGCAAGGGACTGACGAATGCCATTGGCTTTTCCTCCTTGAAATGGTTGCGCTACACCTTGTAGCGGAAGGGGACGACGGCGAGGTCGAACTTGTCGCCGTCGGCGGCGGCCGACGTGAGCGCGATGCCGACCACCTCAATGGTGGTGCCGGCGCCTTCTCCGCCCACGGCCTGCAGCTTGCCGGTCGTGCCGGCGACTTTGACGAAGCTGCCGGCGGTGATGGCGGCCGCAGCGGTGCCGACCGCGGGACCGAGGATGATGATGGGCAGCGACTTGCCGGCGGCCGCGGCCGCCAGCGCGGTCACGCCCTTGGCGCGGTCGCCGAGGGCGGCCGGCAGCTTGACCTGGTCGGCTGCCGTGCCCTGGATGATGGCCAAGTCGGCGCCGATGGCGCCGCCCTCGGCCTTCTGGGTGAGAACGATTTCGCCTCCGATTGCCATGTTGGTTTTGTCCTCCGAGTTTCGAGTTTCGCTTTTCGAGTTTCGCTTCGCGGCGCCCACCAGTGAGGCAGGCGAGAGAAGCGAAAGCGAACTTCAGGCTTGGCCTACTGTGCGGCGGTGCTCCTCGCGCAGGCGGCCGAGCGCCTCGGCGTAGCTGATGCCGAGCTGAACCGCCAGCGCTTCGGCGCGCTCGGCCAGCTCGACGCTGGCCGGGTCGATGCTCATGCCGCGGTGCGGCTCGGTGAAGCGGACCAGACGCGACCCGTGGCCCGCGACCCGCGACCCGTGAGAAGACTCCTCGCCCAGCTCGCCGAATTCGATGACGGCAGGCAGCTTGGTCAGAAACTCCTGGAACCATCTGAGCAGGGAAGTGGGTAACTCTTGGTCACGATCCTTCGCTTCGCTCAGGATGACATCCTCTTCTTGGGCAGTGGTGGGGCGGGCGTTCTTGACTGCCGGCGGACAGACAGGAATGTCTGTCCTACTGGTCTCGCTCCTGGTGTCGGCGGCAGCGAGGCGCTCCATGAACTGGGCTACGCCCCAGCGCTCGAAGGCGGGCGGGAAGCGCCCGCGGGCGCGCAAGGATTCGACGAAGTGGGCGACCCTTCGGGCTTCGCCCTCAAGGCAGGCCTGCTCCCCCTGGTGTCCGGCCTCGGCTGTGTTCCCGGGCGCGGTGGCCGGGGCGGCGGTCAGCGTCTCGAGGCGCTGCTCGAGCGACGCCAGCCGCTCGGAAAAAGCAGATCCCTCGCTGGCGCTCGGGATGACATGATCGGGTGCGGGCTCGAGCGTGAAGAAAGCGCGGAGGTGGTCGAGGAAAGCTTCCAGTTTCGATTTGGGTTCTGACATGGAGACCTCCGAAAACTGATCGTCGAAAGCGAAGGTGACGGAAGCGGCGTCGGCAAACCCGCCTACGCCGAGGCTCCGGCGGGCAGGGCGCACAGGGGCGAGGCCTTTGACCCCCGGCGGGGCGGCGCCGAGAAAGCCGAGATGGCGCAGGTAGGGCCCGCCGGTCGCAGGGAAGTTCGTGTAGAGCGCCACCGAGCGCTGCGCGAAGCGCCCGGCGCGCAGCAGGGCTTCCAACAGCGGGTCCACTTTCTCGAGCTGCGCCCAGAGGGACTGCCCGGCGCGGCGCAGGCGCTTGACCCAGGCGTAGGCGGGCGCGTCGTCGACCGGGTGACCGAGGACGACCGGAGCGGCGTGGCGGCGCGGGTCGTAGTCGGCGGCGAGCTGGTCAAGCTGCGCTTCCGTCCAGCGGCCGCGCTCGCCGTAGTCGCCGGCGCGGAAGATTTCGATCCAGGAGTTGTCGAGGGCGGATGGCATGGCGGTTCTCATTCGTCCTTTGGTGCCGCGACGGCGTCGTTGGGCTGCGGGGCGGGGATGGAATAGACGCGCTGGAGGTGAGTGAGCGGCAGGGGCACGCCCAGGCGCGCCAGGCGCTCGTCAATCTCGATGCGCTGGCGGAGGTCTTCGGGCGGGTCGAGCTGGATGCTCCAGCGGGGGACGGCAACGTCCGGGCCGAAGTTGAAGAGGAAGAGCCAGCGCAAAAGCTGGTCGTTGATGACGGCCATCAGGTCGCGGGCGTCGGCGGCGACCTTGTCGAAGCGGACGTCCTGGTGGACTTCGCCGAGGGCGCGCGAGCCGCGGCCGTCTTCGGAGCCGCGCTGGGTGAGCGTCTGGCCGAGGATGACGCGGGCCATTTCGTTGTTGCAGAGCTGGTCGGCGAGGGCGAGGAAGATGTTGGTGTCGCCGGCGCGCGCGGCCTGCAATAGCTCGCTGACGATCTGGAAGTTCTCGGGGATGGCGACGGCGGTTTCGGCGTTGATGGCCTCGGCGGCCTCGAGCGCGCGCTGCTTGTCCTGGTCGGTGGCGCCCTGCGGGTAGCGCACGACGATGGAGCCCGTGCCTTTCTCGATGAACTTCAGCCAGAACTTCAGGTCCTGGCGCTTGAACCACGAGGCCCAGAAGACGCGCCGCAGGAGCGGCCGGCCGCGGCGGTTGCCGTGGCGGGGATGGAAGGAGTAGGTGAGGAACTTGTGGTCGGGCAAAGGCAGTGTCCGGCGACCAGCGACCAGCGACCAGTCAGAAAAACGAAGAGGCCCGGTCTGCGGCTGGCCGGAGGCGCCGAAGGCGAAGAGCTCCTGCGGGCGCGCTTTGAGGTCGCGGATGAAAACCGTCGAGCCGTCCTGCTCCCAGAGAATTTCGGCGACGGTGAAGCCGTAGCCGGAGGCGTCGAGCAGCTCGTAGAGGATGTTTTCGAAGTTGGGGATGGCGGCGAGCACCTCGCGGGCAAAGCCGGCGCGGCGCTCGTCGGCAGCCGAGCTGGAGGCGGCGACGAGCTTGCGCTCGCGCCGCAGCACGCCTTCCTTGCGGGTCTCGAGCGCGGAGCTGATCTGCCCGTCCTTCTCTTCCAGGTCGCGGTAGAGCGGATAGGCGCCGGGGGTGTCGGAAAGCATCAGCCGCCAAGCGGCCGAGGGGTTGTCGGCGCCGCTGAAAGCGGTGGGGTTCGTGCCGACGCGGGCGAGGACTTCCTGCGTAATCAGCTCGTCGGTTACGGGCTGCTTCGGGATGGCGGCGGCTTCGGGCATTGTCAGCGACCAGCGACCGGTTTCCTGTGGGCGTCCTTTCTCGTTCCGCCCGGCGGCTCGCGCTGCCGGGCGGCTCGGCGTTCTTGCCGAGCGCGGCGTGTGTAGCAAATCGTTCGGGGCGATGTCTACGGTTTTTGCGGTTTTTGCGGATTTTGCGGACGTTTATTTTCGGGAGCGCGTTTTCGGGGCCAAAAACGCGCTCCCCAAAACCGCAATTTCCGCAAAAACCGCAAAAACCGCACGGGGCAATGTTCCTCTCAGCCTGTCACTGAACCGCACCCTTCGACTTCGCTCAGGGCGATGGGCGCGCACGGCGCCCATCGAAAACCGCAAAAACCGCACGGGCCGGATTGACCTGGGCGCGGCGGCGGGAGTAGGCTTCGGGACACTCACGCCATGCGGAATTCAAGCGCTATCCGAAGCGCGCTCCAACTGGGGGCGTTCTTACTCGCGGGCGGGTTGATCGCCGCGGCAGGAGCTGAAGAACCCGATCCCCGGACCCTGTACGAGCAATTGCGCGCGTTCCGTCTGCAAACGGAAGTGGTGCCGGTGCAGAACTTCACCCTGCAGCGCGACCGCCTGCAAATGACTTTTACCGGGCAGTTCTATGTGGCGGAACCTGTGGGGGGGCGCGTCACCGGCGCGGTGTTCCTGGGAGAGGGGCGCCTGCGGGCGGAGCCCTGGAGCCTGTTCGAGCGGGCCAACCTCAAGCGGCTGCTGAACGCAGACGTGGTGGACACCGACTTCTCGAGCGCCGTGCTGCGGTTTACCGATGACACCCATGAGCGGCTGATGGCGCACGCCGCCGCGGCCGCAGGCCCGGGCTCCACTCGCGCCCAGGAGCTGGCCCGGGAACTGGAGCAGCGCCTGCTGAAAGAAACAGGTTTGAACGTGAGCGCGCGGCTGGCCCTGGCGGTGGTTCAGGGGGACGACCCGGGGGTATTCTTCGCCGAATTCGACGGCGGCAAGCTGGGACGGTTCCGGGCGGTCTTCGACCCCCAGGCGCGGGTGCTGGGCAGCGTGTTCGAGGTGGACGGCGGAGAGAAAGGGTTGCTCTGCCGGTATGACGGGGCGCTGTTCTTCAACGAAATCTGGACAGCCTTTTACAGCCAGGACGATCTTGCCGGGGGGCGCGCTCCCTACGCGGACGCGTTCGACCTGGTCCGCATCCCGCAGTACCGGATGACCCTCGACCTGCTGGAGCCGGACGACTCGGTGCGGATGGAGGTCGAGCTCGACCTCGTGGCCTTGCGCGAGGGCGTGGTCCTGCTGCCCATGCGGCTGAACGAGGGGTTGAGCGAGTACGAGAACATTCGGTTGAAGAACGGCCTGCGCGTGGTGAGCGCAGCGCTGGCCGACGGCGCCCCGGTGGGCGTCATCCAGGAGGAGTGGGAAACGGGCTTCTCGCTGGCGCTCCCCCGGCCGCTGGCGCGCGAGGAGCCGGCCACGGTGAAGCTCCGACTGGAGGGGCGGAAATTCCTGCGCAGTTGGGCGGGGGATTTCTACTATCCGCGCTCGACCACCACCTGGTACCCGCGCCACGGCTACTATCCCCGGTCGCAGTTCGACCTGACCTTTCGTCACCGCGAGAAGCATCGGGCCGTTTCCGTCGGGGAGCGGGTGCAAGAGGGGCCGGCGGAGGGGAGCGGCGCGGAGTGGGGATCGCGCTGGGTCACGCGCCAGCCGGTGCCCGTGGCTACCTTCGCGGTGGGCCTGTTCGAGCGCCACCAGGAGACCGCCGAAGTAGGCGGCCGGAAAATCCCGCTGGAATTCTATTCCGTGGGGAAAGAACTGCCGGTGAAAGAGGACTTTCTGCTGGCGGAAATGTCCAACGCCGTCCGCTTCTACAGCAACCTGTTCGGCGAGTACCCCTACGGGCAATTGCGCGCCGTATATTTCCCGGGCTTCTTCGGCCAGGGCCTGCCGACGCTCTTGCTCTTGCCGGCGCGGGGGTATGCGCACCGGCACGAGTTCACCTTCCTGGCGCACGAGGGGGCGCACGAATGGTGGGGCAACCAGGTGATGTGGCGCTCCTATCGCGACCAGTGGTTGAGCGAAGGCTTCGCGGAATACTCGGCGGTGCTTTATTACGGCTGGCGGGAGAAGAATCGCAAGAAGGAGCTCGCGTTGATAGAAGAGATGCGGGACAGCCTGACGGAGCCGCCGGTGAACGACCGGGGCGTGGTCGGCGACGGCAAGCTCTACGAGGTCGGCCCGCTCGTCCTCGGGCACCGCTTGTTCAGCACGGAAGCGCTGGGCGCCTACTCGGCGCTCGTCTACAACAAGGGCGGGTTGGTGCTGCGCATGCTGGAGTTCCTCTTGAGCGACCCGGACACGGGGGACGAAACGCCCTTCTTCGAGATGATGAAAGATTTCGTGGGGCGCCACCGCAACAGCACGGCCACCACGGAGAGTTTCATCGCGGTGGCCTCGGAGCACTTCGCCCGCTCCCCCCTGGGGCGGCGGCTGGGGGCGCGGGACTTGAACTGGTTTTTCAACCAGTGGGTCTATGAGGCGGCCCAGCCCAGTTACCGGCTCGAGTACAGGATTGTGCCCGAAGCCGGCGGCAAGGTTCTGCTCACCGGCACGCTCTACCAGGAGGGCGTGCCCGAGCATTGGGTGATGGTGCTGCCGCTGGCGCTGGAGTTTTCCGGCGGGCGCATGGCCCGCGCCGTCTTGCCGGCGCGAGGGCCCGCCACCCCCGTGCAGTTGCGCCTGCCCGAGGCCCCGCAGAAGGTGGAGCTCGACCCCGGCAAGTGGATTCTCTCGCTGAAGACATCCGAGAAGCGGATCAAGTAAGCCCTCAAGCCAGAAGGAGGTGAGGCGATGAAGCTCCGCGCACTGCTGGCGGTCCCGCTGCTGCTTGTGGGCGCTGCGCTCGAAGCGCGCGCACAAGCGTGCAGCTCCGAAGGCGGGTCGCTGCGGCGGACGCTGGCGGTGAATGTGCTGGACGAGCGGATGCAGCCGGTCAGCGGGCTGACGGCGGTCAACTTCCGTGGGCGGTTCCGTGACGAGGAGGTGAGGATTGTTTCCGTCACCGCCGACACCCAGCCGCGCCGCATCGTGTTGTTGGTGGATGTCAGCGAGAGCATGGCGACGCGGGTGGGCCGGTGGGGGCTGGCGGTGGAGGCGGCCGAACACCTGCTCGGGACCGGCCCGCCGGACAGCACGATTGCTCTGGTGACGTTCGCGGAGAAGGTGGAGGCGCGCACGGGGTTCGAGTTTGAAACGCAGAAAGCGAGGCAGGCGCTCAAGGCGGTGCGGCCGGCCGGGGACAGCTCCGACCCGTCGGGTACGCGCACGGCACTGCGCGACGCGGTGATGGAGGCGACGCGCTTGCTGACTCCCAGCCGGGCCGGTGACGCGATCTATTTGATCACGGACGGCTACGACACCTTCAGCCGGGCGAAGGACGAGGAGGTGGAAGCGGCGCTGCTCGGCTCGGGTGCGCGGTTGTTTGCCGTGGTGCTGCCCGATTGGGCCGGACCGAGTCTCTTCGTCGAGACGCCCCAAGGGCCGGCGGGGATGCCCAGTTTCATCCTGTTGCCGCTGACGACGGCCCTGACTGTGCCCGCTCCCCGCCTGGGGGAGTCGGGCGGGGCGGTGGCGCTGCGCGCGCTGGTGGACGCTTCCGGCGGCCTGGGAATGACCGCAGGTGCCGTCGGGACTTCGGCGCCGCGGTTCGACTACAACGAGAAGCAGCGCGGCTGGTTCTTCTCCCAGGCGCACCTCCTGTACGGCGCGATGGGCGAATTCTACCGGCTCGACGTGGAATTGCCCGAAGAACCCGATCGGCTTCGCGAGTGGAGACTGGAAGTCGTGGGCGCCGACGGCAAGAAACTGAAAGACGTGTACACCGTCTACCCGCGCAAGCTGGCGCCGTGCGCAAGCGACCACTGATTGGTGCAGAATCGGATAGAATGCAAGGAAGCAAGCCAGGAGGGTGAGGCGATGAGGACGGGGAATCCGGCGCTGAACGCGAAGACGTTTACCGGCTACGCGGCGACCGAGCGGGCGATGACCATCGAAGGCACGGTTAACCGCACCGGGCTGCTGCTGGTGCTGTTGCTGCTGGGAGCGGGCTGGAGCTGGCGGGTCTTCTACGCCGAGGGCGTGGCGGCGACGATGCCCTACATCTGGGGCGGAGCGCTGGGCGGGTTCGTGGTCGCGCTCGTCACCATTTTCAAGAAAGAGTGGGCGGCGGTGACGGCGCCGGTCTACGCCGTGCTGGAAGGGCTGTGCCTGGGGGCGCTGTCGGGATTCTTCGAGACGCAGTTCCCGGGCATCGTGCTGCAAGCGGTGGGGCTGACCTTCGGGACGCTGCTGGCGCTGCTCGTGGCCTACAAATCGGGCGTCATCAAAGCGACGGAAAACTTCAAGCTGGGCGTGGTGGCGGCGACGGGAGGGATTGCGCTCGTTTATATCGCCACGCTCGTGCTGGGTTTCTTCGGCGTCGCCATTCCTTTTATCCACGGCAGCGGGCCGCTGGGGATTCTCTTCAGCCTATTCGTGGTAGTGATCGCGGCGCTGAACTTGGTGCTCGACTTCGACTTCATCGAGAGCGGCGCGGCCCAGGGCGCGCCGCGCTTCATGGAGTGGTACGCGGCCTTCGGGCTGATGGTGACGCTGATCTGGCTGTACCTCGAGATTCTGCGCCTGCTCGCCAAACTCCGCAGCCGCGACTAGTCGCGCGGGTGATTCCGCTTGACAGCTGCGCGGGCGGCGGATAGGGTCGGCGCGGGCGTCGGTCAACAATCCTTCACTACGCACAGGGGGGAGCTATGAACAGGAAGAAGATTCTCGTCGCCGCGCTGGTGGCGGCGTTGTGGGCGCTGCCGGTGATGCCGCAGGAAGAAGAGGGCACCATCGCGCGCGTCGCGTTCTTCCGCGCCAAGCCCGAGAAGAGCGCGCAGCTCGAAGAGGGGCTGAAGAAGCACATGGCCTGGCACAAAGCCCAGAACGGCACGTGGGGGTGGTCGGTCTGGTCGATAGAAACCGGCGAAGGGACCGGCTCGTACGGGGCCGGGACATTCAACCATAAATGGTCGGACTTCGACGCGCCCGACGTGGACGCGGCCGCCGACACCGCCGACTCGGCGCAGAACATCCTGCCCTACATGGCCGAAGGCGCTGCGTGGCGCTACTACGCCAGCTTGCCCAAGTTCAGTCGGGCGTGGCCGCAGGAGAAAGGCCCGGCGCCGCTGGCGGTCGTGCTCGTCTTCCGCCTGCGGATGGGAGCGAACGAGGAGTTCATCAACGCCATCGCCAAGGTCCACAAAGCCATCGAGAAGACCAAGTGGCCCGCGTACTACGAGTGGTACGTGCTGGTGAACGGCGGCGAGCACCCCACGTTCGTCCTGGTGCTGCCGTACGCGAACTACGCGGCGATGGCGCCGCCGGCCACCTCCTTCGACAAGATGCTGGAAGAGGCCTTCGGCCGCACGGAAGCCGAGGCCATCATCCACACCTTCGACAAGACCGTCGTTAGCGAGACCAGCGAGATCGTGCGCGACCGGCCCGACTTGAGCTACAGGCCGGCCCCGGCCCCGGCCGCGCCCGCAGCCGCCGCTCCGGCCACAAAGCCGAAGTAGGCGCCGCCGCCGCGACTGGCTTCCCCAGGCAATAGGGGGACAGGCATTCCTGCCTGTCCCCCGACAGACCCTTCGACTGCGCTCAGGGCAGGCAAGAATGTCTGTCCCACTTGGATTGCAAGGGAGGATGTCGCGCCTAGAAGGCGGAGGCCTGGGCGAAGGGGCGGAGCAGAGTCGACGAAACGAACTCGAGGCTGATCGCCGGCTCTTCGGCGGCGGCCAGCGCCAGCGCCAACGCCCAGAAGTGGTCGGCGTGGCCCGCGGCTTCGGTGCGGTCGGCGTCGAAGCGGATGTGGCCCGCGGGTGTGACGTAACGCTTCACCGCGCCCAGCGCGGCGCGCACCGCCGGGTCGGCCGGCAGGCGCACGCGGCCCTCTTCGAGGAGGCGCTTCACTCGCACCGCCAGGGTTTCTTTCACCGCCTGCGTGAACACCACCGGCTCGACCCGCGCGCCCCACTTCGTTTGCAGCTCTTCGGCGAGCATGGCGCCGAGGCCGGTCGAGTCAATCGCGCACCGCCGCACGGCGTAAGAACCGAAACTCGAAAAGCGAAACTCGAAACTCGGTCCGCTCGTGCCATTGTCGATTTTCGAGTTTCGATTTTCGTCGCTCGCCCGCCGGGCGAGCAGGGAGTCGAGCGCCTGCCGCTGGGCGGCGAAGGGCTGGCGGTCGAGCGCGAGGATGCCGCGCGTCCAGTAGACGGGCGCGGGCGCGTCGTCGGCTTCGAGCAACCAGAGCACGGTCAGGTCGCGCCGTCGTCCAATGTCCACACCGAGATAGAGCGAGCCCATGGCGCGCTGGGGAAACCCAAGCAGGTTTTCCCCACCCCTCGTCTCTCGCTCGGGGTGCCCTGAGCTCTGTCGAAGGGCAGGCCCCTTCCGAGGTTGGGCTTCGCCCGCCATTGTATTCGGCACGGCTGATCCCTCGCCTGCGTTCGGGACAAGAGCCGTGCCCTGACGGAATCCTTCACTGGTCGCTGGTCGCTGGGCACTGGTCGCTGGGAGGAAGAAAGTGGTGGCGGCGCGAGGGTGCTCGGCCGCCACCACCAGCTCGGGCGGGAGGTAGTGGGCGGCGTCAGCGAGGAACCGGCAGCAGTACTCCTGCTGCCAGGCGTCTTCGTCGGCGATGGCCGCCCGGAGGGATTCGACATCGACGACGAAGCCTTGCGTGCGAGCGGAGGCGAGGTCCACCCAGTGGGGAGACCAGATGGACCCGTTCACGGTGAACCTGTTCAGGGTGAACCCGTCGGGGAAACCCCAAGAAAACCCTTGCGGTGGGACAGGCATTCCTGCCTGTCCCCTGCCAGACACGAATGTCTGGCCCCCTGTGCATTGGGCTGGCCGGTAATCCACCAACCCGGCGGCTTTCGCGAGGTCGTAGTAGCGGCCGCGAGCCCCGTTCGGGGTCGAGATGATCTCGAGCTGAAAGCCGCGCGTGGCGGTGGCAAAGGCGGCGCGCCAGATGGCCTCGGCGTCGCGGTGGAAAGCAAACTCGTCGAGCACCACGTCGCCGGCAAAGCCGCGCACCGTGTCGGGGTTGGCG
>MEKM01000004.1:25864-27117 GCA_001766965.1 Acidobacteria bacterium RIFCSPHIGHO2_01_FULL_67_28
AAAGCCGCGCACCGTGTCGGGGTTGGCGGGCAGCGCCACGATGCGGCTGCCGTTCGGGAAGCGCACGGCGTGCTGCTTCAGCAGCGTCCCTTCGATAAAGTCCTCTTCGTGGATGGCAACGACGCCGAGCTCCTTGGCGAAGCGCCGCACGTGCTCCATGGCCTCAAGCGCCTGGCGCTCGGAAGCCGACAGCCACAGCGTGGTGCCGGGAATGTCGAGCCGGCGGTCCACCACCCGCCAGGCGGCGGCGAAGGTGAAGCCGACCTGCCGCGCCTTGCAGGCGATCTTGAAGCGCGACTCGTCCTCCACCCAGCGCCGCTGGTAGGGATAGAGCTGCGGCCGGGCTGACCCGTTGTGTTTGACTCTTCGCTCTCGTCTTGCCATAGCCTTTGGGTTGGTGGGGCAGACACTCTTGCTTGCCCTGAGCGAAGTCGAAGGGTCTGCCTTGGCGCAGGCAGGAGTGCCTGCGCCACCAAGAGATCATCCCTCTTGGTCTTCTTTATCCTCCGATTCCAGTCCGTAGAGCTTCCGCCAGCGGCGCCGGATTTCCCGCGCCTGCTCCACCGGATTACTCGCCCCCGCGGCCGGTACCTCGCCGCTGCCTTTCTTCTGCGCCGCTTTTGACTGCTCCCGCGCCTCCCGCAGCAGCGCCAGCGGCCCTTCTTTCTTCAGCCGCGGAAAACCCAGGAACACCAGCGTGTAGAGAAGCTCTTCGGCTACTTTCCGGCTGGGGCTGTTGCGCTTGAGCCCCAGAGCTTGCTTCAGTACCACCATCAGCGTTTGGGCCTTTTGCAATTCCACGTGCTCGCCCTTCCAGACCTCCCGCCAGTAATTGCCCACTGCGGTTCGCGTGATGTGGTAGCCCATCTTTTCGACATCAGCGCAAATCTTGTCGTAGGGTTCGCCATCGGCGTAGCCGCGGAAAATCACCGCCTGCACCTTCACCGGCAGCCGCATCACCCGGTAGCGTCGGTGCAGCTTGTCGGTGTCTTTTCCGCGCGGCACGATGCGCCGGCCGTGCTTGGTGAAGCGTCGCTTGGGGAGCAAGCTCATGGGATATCAATCCCGGGGTCGTCGGAAGTGCCGTCGACCAGGTCGGCCCCGGCGGCGGTGATGCCGACGCGCACCAGCCGCGGCAGGCCCGGCAGCTCCCGCGAGCGCAGCTCTTCGTACTCGACGTAGCCGCCCGATTGCAGATAGGCGAGGGCGGCGGCGAGCTCGCGCGAGGTCACGTCGTAGTGCAGCCGCTCCAG
>MEKM01000004.1:27185-27294 GCA_001766965.1 Acidobacteria bacterium RIFCSPHIGHO2_01_FULL_67_28
CATCCGGTTGGGTTCGCGTTGGGGTTTCGTCTTCGCCATGGATACCTCGCTCCTCTCCGCCCTAGGTGGATGCGCCTCGGGCGCACCGTCGGGTAGCGCGGGTTGGCCC
>MEKM01000004.1:27333-27475 GCA_001766965.1 Acidobacteria bacterium RIFCSPHIGHO2_01_FULL_67_28
CGCAGGTAGCTCCCCTGTCCCTCGGCTGTCGCTCGGGACGGTGAGCGAAAGTCGAACCGCGGGTCGCAACCTGCGCTACCTTTCGATCCGCGGCCCCGGCCGCTGGGAGCGAATAGCAAAAGCGGGGCGGGGAAGTCTACGG
>MEKM01000005.1 GCA_001766965.1 Acidobacteria bacterium RIFCSPHIGHO2_01_FULL_67_28
GGCTTCGGCCAAGCGAAACTCGAAAATCGAACCTCGAAACTCGAAAACCGCAAACCACAAAGCACAAAGCACAAGGCACGAGGTACAAGGCCCAAAGCCCGAAGCCCGATGCTCGATGCGCTTCTTCGCTTCAAGCGGCGGGGAGGATGTTCTTGGCGCGGAGTTGCCGGGCGACGGCGGCGCGCAGCTCGGCCTCGGGCATGGAGACGTAGCGAACGAAGTCCAGCCGAAGAATGATGGGCTGATCCTCCTTCTGCACCACCACGCCCAGGTTCTCGCGGCTGGAGTCGAGAAAGACTTCGATGAACTTCAGCTCCGGGTCGAGCCCGGCCAGCAGCGGCTCCAGCCGGCGGCGGATGCTCTGTTTGCGCTCGGGCGTCAGCTCCATGGTTATTTGCGCAGGTGATAGGGGATGCTGGTGACGATGATCTTGGGCTTGAAGAACAGCGCCGCCTTGAGGAAGAGGCTGGTCTGGTTGTGCAGGAGGTGGTGCCACCAGCGCTTGCTGACCGACTCGGGGATGACGACGGTGATGAGGTCGTCGTCCCGCCAGCCTTCCAGCTCGTCAATGAAGCGCAGCAGCGGCCGGTGGATGGCGCGGTAGGGGGAATCCAGCACCACCAGGGGCACATCCGGCGCCCAGGCCTGCCACTTCTCCTGCAGCTCCTTGCGGTCGAGGTTGTCCACGTTGACGTTGACCGCAATGGTGTCCTTGGAGATGGAGCGGGCGTACTCGACCGCACGCATCACCGCCTTGTTCATGCTGGGGGGCACGGGCACGACCGCGGTGTGGCGGATTTCCCCGGGCTTCTCGTAGTCGGCGAGCGATAATTCCCGCGTGGTGGCGTAATAGTGGCTGCGGACCTTGCGGAAAAGGAGGATGAGTCCGCCCAGAGCAAAAACGACCATCCAGGCGCCCTCGAGGAACTTCACGAAGGCTACCACCAGCAGCACCAGTGCGGTGGTCACGGCCCCCACGGCGTTGATGGCCAGCCGCCAGCCGCGCCCCGGTTCGCTCGCGTGCCGCCAGTGCACCACCATCCCCGCCTGCGAGAGCGTGAAAGCCAGGAAGACGCCGACCATGTAGAGCGGAATCAGTCTGTGGACGTCGCCCCTGAAGAGAATGAGCAGGGCGATAGCCACCAGCGCCAGGAAGACCATGCCGTTGGAAAACACCAGCCGGTCGCCCAGGTTGGCGAGTTGCCGGGGCAGGAACTTGTCCTGGGCTACGATGGAGGCCAGGCGGGGAAAGCCGGTAAAGCTGGTGTTGGCCGCCAGAATCAGAATGGCCATGGTGGCCGCCTGGATGACGTAGTAGACCGGGCCGGCGCCGTAGATGGTCCGGCCGAGCTGGGACAGCACGGTTTCGCCCGCGAGCGGTTGGGTGCCGAAAAGGTAAGCCAGGAAGCTGACGCCCAGGAACATGGTGGCGAGGAGCGTCGCCAAGCAGTAAAGCGTGATGGCGGCGTTGCGCGAGACCGGCGGGCGGAAAACCTGTACCCCCTGGGCCACGGCCTCGATGCCGGTCAAAGCCGCGCAGCCGGAGGCGAAAGCGCGCAGGAGCAGCAGCACAAAAGCGAACTGCAGGGGCTCGGGAGTGGCGGGGGCAACGGGAGGGGCGACCGCGCCCTGAAAGTACTTCATCAGCCCGCCGCCGATGAGCACGTACATGGAAAGAATGAAGAAGTAGACCGGCGCGGCAAAGACGGCCGCGGATTCTCGCACACCGCGCAGGTTGGCCAGCAGGATGGCGACCACGGCCAGGGCGCAGAGCAGCACGCGGTGGCTGTACAGACTCGGGACGGCCGAGGTGATGGCGGCCACACCGGCGGCCACGCTCACCGCCACCGTCAGGATGTAGTCGAGCAGGAGCGCAGCGGCGCCGGCCAGCGCCGCGGTCACGCTCAAATTCTCCTTGGCCACCGTGTAGGCGCCCCCTCCGGTCGGGTAGGCGTGAAGAGTCTGCCCGTAGGACACGGCCACGATGGCGGTGAGGAGAACGATGGCGCCGGCGATGGGGACCGCGTAGTGCAGCGGCACCAGCAGCCCGGCGGCCACGCCGACGGTCAGCGCCAGCAGGATTTCTTCCGTGGCGTAGGCGGTGGAGGAAAGGTTGTCGGCGGCCAAGACGCTCAAGGCGGACTTCTTGGAAAGCCGCTGCTCGTGGAGGGCCGCGGTGTCGAGGGGACTGCCGATGAGGAACTGCTTGAGCCAGCGGAACATGAGCTCTGCGCTCCTCCTTCTAACATAGCGACCGGACACCTGCAAGCTGGCTGATTGACTTGGACGCCTGCCTCCGTCTAAACTTGTAGGGTTACGCTCGTCTCTGGGAGGCGGTTGGAGGACGATGCGGCTGCCGCGCGGCTACGTCGAGTACATGTCCAAGGCGCTGGTGGAGCGCCTGCTGGCCGCCGGCGCCGTCGAGACCCCCGCCCCCGACCAGCTCCGCGAGCGCCTGCGCGGCGTCATCGTCGAAGAGCTCGCCGTCGAAGACCGCATCAACGACAAAGTCCGGGAGTACATGAACCAGTACGCCGACGAAATCCGCCGCGGCGGCATCAGCTACCAGGAGATGTTCAAGCGCATCAAGAGCGAGCTGGTGCGGCGGGAGAAGGTGATTCTGTAGATGCGCCTGAGCCGGGAAAAAATCCTGCGCCTCTCCCACCTGGCAGTGGACGCCGTGGCGGAGATGGACGAGGTGGAGTTCATCGAGGACCGCAACACCGTGCGCCTCGAAATTGTGCGCATCCTCACCGATCTGCTCCGCGAAGAGGAGCGGATGGAAGAGCTGGCCCGGCAGAAGATCCTTTCCCAGAAGAAGCCCATCCCCGAAGGCTCCACCGAGTGGGAAACCCTCTACCGCAAGTACTATTCCGATGAGTTGAGGAAGCTGGGCGTCGAGTAAGCGCGCCCGCCGCAAAAGAACCGGGCCCGGAGCGAGCCGGGCCCTGCTTCTTTTTTGGGGAGATTTCTACGGCCGGCGCTTCAGGACGGGAGGCTTCTCCTCCTCGCCCTCTTTCTTCTGCTCTTCTTCCTTGCGCTCGCGCGTGCGGAGAGTGGGCCGGTCGGAGTCCTGCTCCTCGAGCTTCCGCCCCGCCATGGTCATCGCCAGCCGCTGCTTGATCTGGTCGAACTCCGAGGTGGTGACCACGTACTCCTCGCGGGCCGGCAGCAGCTCGGCGATCTCCGCCTGCGCCTTGCTCACCCGCTCCTTGGTGGGCGGGTGGGAGGAGAAAACCTTGGGCACGGAGCCCGGGCTCTTGCGCTCCTTCTCCCGGAGTTTTTCGAAGAAGGTGATGAAGGAGGTCGGGTCGTAGCCCGCCTTGTACATGTACTGCAGCCCGAGGAAGTCGGCCTCGCGCTCGGCGTTGCGGGAGAACTTCAGGAAGGCCAGCGGCAGGCCGAAGCTCAAGCCCTGGTAGATGGCGTAGCCGACGGCGCCGGCGGGCAGCAAGATCATGACCGGGATCATGGCCCACTGGGCGATCTGTCCCTTGGTGGCCTGCTTGGTGCCGTGGCGGGCGGTGACGTGGGCGATCTCGTGCGCCATCACCCCGGCCAGCTCCGCCTCTTCGTCCGCCGCCAGGACCAGGCCGGAGTTGACAAAGAAGAACCCACCCGGCAGCGCGAAGGCGTTGATCTCGCCGGAGTCGATGACCTTGACGGTGAAGGGCACGCGGGCGTCGGAGTTGCGCACCAGGTTCTGCGCCACCCGGTCGACGTATTCGGTGATGACCGGGTCGTCCACCAGCTTGGCCGATTGCTCCACCTGCTGGGCCAGCATCTTGCCCAGGGCAATCTCCTTCTCCAGCGAGTAGAGGTTGATCCCCTTGCCGACGTTGCGCTCGCCGATCTTGCTGACGTCCTCTTTGTCGCTTTTCTTCTGATCGGCTGCCAGGGCCGCCGGCGGCGCCGCCAGGATCAGGACCAGGAGGAATGCCAGTGCCGACCGTGCCGTTTTCACCATTTGCCCGCCTTCTCCCGGCTTCATCCTACCATTCCCGGAGAGCCAAACCAAGCCGGGCCGCTCCATGCCTATTGGATGGCGGCGTGGGAAAAAGAGTTTCCCCCCTCCGCGCCTGTTGAACGGGGCAGGCTTGACGCCGCCCCGTTCAAAGGCTAAAGTGCCCCGACAGTCGCGTCCGGGTGGAGGAGCGCCGTGCCCCGCAGCATCTTGCTCGGCCAGGTCTGGCAGAACAACGCCGACGGCCAGAACTACCTGGTGACCAAAACCTACCAGGAAGTCTTCACCACCGTGGCCGTGCTGCGCAAGGTGGGCGATGAAGCCGGCGGCACCGTGCGCGTCAAGGTGCAGAAGACCGCCGAGGGCGTCACCCTCCCCGGCTACACCTTCACCCAGGAAGAGCAGTAACCCGCCCGCCGGGGAATGGTCACCCGCCTGCTTGTCTTCGTCAGCCAGGTCATCATCAGCGTCATTTCGACGGGCGGCTATGCGGGCATCGTGCTGCTGATGGCCATCGAATCCGCCTGCATCCCGCTGCCCTCGGAAATCATCATGCCGTTTTCCGGTTACCTGGTAGGGCAGGGGCGTTTCAGCCTGTGGGGAGTGGCGGTGGCGGGGGCGGTGGGGTGCAACCTGGGCTCGATCGTCGCCTATGCCGTGGGGGCCTACGGCGGCCGGCCGTTCCTCGAGCGCTACGGCCGCTACGTCCTCCTGACGAGGGGCGACCTGGCCTGGGCCGACCGCTGGTTCGCGCGCTACGGCGAGGCCACCGTCTTTTTCAGCCGCCTGCTGCCCGTCATCCGCACCTTCATCGCCCTGCCCGCCGGCATCGCCCGCATGGATTTCCTGCGCTTCAACGTCTATACCTTCCTCGGCTCGCTGCCCTGGTGCCTGGGGCTGGCCTGGCTGGGACTGAAGCTCGGCGAGCACTGGGAAGAAACCATCCGGCCCGTCTTTCAGAAGTTCGACTTGTTGATTGGGCTGCTGCTGGCGGCGGCGCTGGTCTGGTTCGTGCGCGCGCGCCTCCGCGAGCTGCGTTCTCTGGAGAAGTAGCGGCGGGCTAGATCGAGCGCACCGAAAGCTGAAGGAGGTCGTCCACCTGCATGGTTTCGCGGGTGGCGAAAGGCTCGCCGTAGCGCGCCCCGATGAGCCCGCCGTAGTAGCCGCAGAGCGTCGCCATCCGCTCTTCCAGCCCGGTCAGCGGGATGTGGACGCCCCGCTGCACGCGCGGGCCGTCGAACTGCGACCGATAGCAGGCGATGGCGCGCGCCCGCCGCGCGTAGTCGCGCGTGATGTCGACGACAAACGTGGGCTGCACGCCGCGCGGGACGTCGAAGAGCAGCGCGTAGAGAATCTTGAACGGCCGGTGCGGCGCCCCGGGCAAATCGAGTTTTTCCAGGCCGGCGAGGTAGGCCGCCTGTTGGCCCAGCCGGCAGGCGTTGACGTGGTCGGGATGGCGTCCCTCCCAGTAAGGCAGAATCAAAACGCGCGGGCGCAGCGCCCGGATGCGCGCCGCCACCAGGAGCTTCCAGTCGAGCCGCGGTTCGAGGTGGGCGTCGGGCAGGCCGAGGTTTTCTCGCGTGTGCGCGCCGAGCGCGCGGGCGGCGGCGCGGGCTTCGCGGGCGCGGAGCTCGGGCGTGCCGCGCGTGCCCATTTCGCCGCGCGTCAGGTCGAGGATGCCGACGCGATACCCGCGGCGGACGCACTGC
>MEKM01000006.1:0-1362 GCA_001766965.1 Acidobacteria bacterium RIFCSPHIGHO2_01_FULL_67_28
CTTTGACAAAAGAAAAGTTCATGAACTGCCCGCCGAGCGCCTCCAGGGCCTGGTGAACCTTGCGCTTGCGGTTGACCTCGCAGAAGAGCAACAAGTAGCCGCCGGCGCCCGCCCCCAGGAGCTTCCCGCCCAGCGCGCCGTTCTGGCGGGCCGCGGCCAGCATCTCATCGATGGCGGGGGTGGAGACGTGAGGGTTGGCGGCCACCTTCTGCCGCCACTCTTCGTTCAGCAGCTCGGCAAAGTCGGCGAGGCGCCCGCGCAGCAGCGCGTTCTTCATCTCGTAGCAGAGCGTCCGCAGGCGCGCCAGCCCCGCCAGGGTTTCCGGCCGCTTTTCCCGGACCAGCTCTTCCTGGCGGCTGATCAGCCCGGCCGAGAGGCGCGTCCGGCCGGTGTAGCAGAGCAGCAGGTGGCACTCGATATCGCGGAGCAGCTCCGGGGCGATGCGCAGCGGGTGGACGACAATCTCCTCCCGCGCGAACTCGATGAAGTTGAACCCTCCGAAGGCGATGCCGTACTGGTCCTGCTTGCCGCCCTTCATGCCGAGGTCGACCCGCTCGATCTCGTAGGCGAGCTCCGCCAGCTGGTAGTGGTCGAGCGCCGCGCCGGTGAGCGCCGTGAGCGTGCCGATCAGGGCCAGGGTGAGCGAAGACGACCCGCCCAGGCCACTGCCCGCGGGGGCGTCGCTCTGGACGTAGACATCGAAGCCGCCGTTGAAGTCCGCCGGCACCAGCCGGCGGATGGCGGCCTTGGCCAGGTCGAGCACGCCGTCGTAGGTCGGCTTTTCCTCCAAGCGGTACTTGACGGTGAGGTCGTAGTCGAGCGAAGCCAGGCTGACGGCGCCGTGGTCGGAGCCGGGGGCGAGCGACACGGTGGTGTAACGGTTGATGGTGCTGGCCAGCACCGCGCCGCCGTGCTCGGCGTAATAGAACGGCATGTCGGTGCCGCCGCCGGAAAAACTCACCCGCAAGGGCGCCCGCGCGCGCAGCACCTGCGAGCGGTGGCGGTCCGCGTCCACCCCCACCCGGTCGGTCAGCGTCTCCGGCGGCATCAGGCGGCCTCCGCAGCGGCCACAACCTCGGGGTCTTTCCGGGTGAGGCCATAGGCCATGCCGAGCACCAGGGAAAACACCAGGGCGTTGGCGGGGATGTAGAGGTTGAAGTCGGCCAGGCTGTGCAGGAGGATGGCCGTCAGGCTGCCGGCCGCGCCCCAGAGCCACGGGCGGCGTCGCAGCTCGACCCCGCCGAGGAAGGTTCGCAGCGCGCGGAAGTACACGCCGGCGATCCCCGCCCAGAGCCACAGCGCTCCCGGCAGGCCGAGCTCGACGACGTGCTCCAGGTAGTCGTTGTGGGCGTGGATGACGAA
>MEKM01000006.1:1380-5311 GCA_001766965.1 Acidobacteria bacterium RIFCSPHIGHO2_01_FULL_67_28
CCGCGCCGAGCGAAACCACCGCCAGGCGCCGGCGGCCACCCCGCTCGCTCCCGGCCCACAGCCCGCCCATCAAGAGCAGCGCCGCCAGGGTGGAGAGCAAACCCATCCGCGAGCGGGAGAACAGCAGCGCCGCAAACAGCAGCGCCGCCGCCGCCAGCCCGAGAAGAACTTTCTGCGCCTCCGGCCGCGTCAGCCACCAGCGCAGCGACTCTTCGTCCACCGGCTCCCGCCCGCTCCGCCGGGCGACGGCAAAGGCCAGCGCCAGCGGCAGCAGCATCCCGAGCAGCCCGGCGAAGTGGTTGCGGTTGACATAAGGCCCGGTGGCGTCGTAGGCGGGCGAATGGACGTTGAGGTACTTGCCGAGGCCGTAGAGAGCCGTGAACGCGCCCAGCCCCACGAGTCCCCCGACCAGCCACCGGCGCGATTCGCCCCGCGCCGCCAACCAAGCGGCGGCGTAGAACCCGGCCAGGCAAGCCACCAGGCTAAGCAGGTGGTACCGAGTCTCGTAGGGGGCGACGCTTACGGGCGCTCCCGGCGGCAGCCCCCACTGCGCCGCCACCAGCGCGACCACGGGCAGGGGCCACCAGGGCAGCGACACGAGCTCGCGTCCCGGCAGACCGAGGAGCGCCGCCAGCCCGACTCCGAAGAGCACCAATTCGGCCGCCGCCCACCAGACCCGATCCATCCCGCCCGCACCCGCGAGCGCCGTCGCCACGGCCAGCCACAACCCGCCGAGCATCACGCGTTCGACCCCCGACACCAGCGTCTCTCCTCGTCGCCGCTTCTCCGGACTACTTCGGCGGGTGCTCGCCCGTCCCGTAGTAGTCGTAGCGGTAGTAGCGGCCGTAGTAGTAGTCGTCGGAGCGGATGTCGAGGTTGTTGAGGACGGCGCCGATGACGTTGGCGCCGACGTCGCGGGCGTAGACGTAGGCGCGCTGGACAAGCTCGCGCGGGGTGGTGCCGCCCTGGACCACCAGCACCACGCCTTCGACCAGCGCGGCCAGGATGCGGGCGTCGGCCACGTGCAGCAGCGGCGGCGAGTCGAGCAGGACAAAGTGATACCGCTGCAACGCCTGGCGCAGAAAGGCGCGCAGGCGCTCGGAGGAGAGCAGCTCGGCGGGATTCGGGGGAATGGGCCCGCAGATGACGAGGTCCAGGTTCTCGACCGGGCTCGGGTGCACGACCGCTTCCCACTCCTGCTGCCCGGTCAGGTAGCTGACCAGCCCGCGCCCGCCGGCCATCTTGAAGGCTTTGTGGATGCAGGGCCGGCGCAAGTCGGCGTCGACGAGCAGCACGCGCTCACCGAGCTGGGCCAGCGAGATGGCGAGGTTCAAGGTGACCGTGGTCTTCCCTTCGCCGGGCTGGGCGCTCGAGGTTAGCAGCAGCCGCGGCGCCTGCTCCGGGGTCGAGAGCAGGACGGACGTCCGCAGGCTGCGGAAAGCCTCGCCGAGTTTCGTCGAGCCTTCGCCGTTCCCGCTCACCAGATGCCAGAGGGGCGCGGCCGCGGGCAGGACGCTGCGGGAGGCGAGGCGTTTCGGCGTCGGCAGCCCGTAGGCCCTCCGCCGGCCGTTCAGCGACTCGAGCGAAGGAATCAGGGCCAGCACCGGCAGGTGCAGGAAGCGCTCGACGTCTTCCGACGTCTTCAAGCTGTTGTCGAAGTGCTCCTGCAGGAAGACGGCGGCGAGGCCCAGGCCAAGGCCGAGGACCAGCGCAAGCAGCAGGTTGAGCGCCAGGCTGGGCTTGGCGGGCTTGTCGGGAGGCTGGGCGGGGTCGACCACGCGCACGTGGCTGGCCTTCATCCCGGCCGACATTCCCGCCTCTTTCAGCCGCTGCAGCAGGCCTTCGTAGAGCTGCTTGTTGGTGTCCACCTCGCGCTTGAGGATGTTGTACTGGACGGACTTCTCCGCCACCCGGCCGGCCTGCGCCTGCTGGTCGGCGAAGGCGCGCCGCAGCAGGGTCTCGCGCCGCATCGCGGCCTGGTAGTCGTTGGCCAGGCGCTCGGCGGCCCGGGCGCGCTCCTGGGCGAGCAGCCGCTCGATCTCGTCAATCTGGTTCTGGAGCTGCTTCACCGTGGGGTAGTCGGGTGAGAAGGTGGTGGCCGCCTGGGCGTGCTGCCGGCGCAGCTCGGCCAATTGCACGGTGAGGTCCTGCATCAGCTTGTTCTCGAAGATCCCCGGCAGGGCGCCGTACTCGCCCGCCTGGGTCAGCCGATAGAGCGACTCCTTGGCGATGCGCTCGGCCTGCGCCCGGGTCAGCTCTGCCTGGAGCTGCAAGAGGCGCTCGTTGACGATATTCTCCGGCTGTCCGGCTTCGTTCTCGAGAAACAGCAGCCCGTTCTGCCGGGCGTAGGCCTGCAACTGTTCTTCGGACTTCTCCAGGTTGGCTTTGATCTCGAGCAGCTGCTCGGAGAGCCACTCGCTGGCCTTCTGGGTGGCCTCCCAGCGCCGCTCGAAGTTCTGCTCGACGTAATTCGCCGCCAGGGTGTTCACCACCCGCGCCGCCAGCGCGGGGTCTTCCGACTCAAAGCTCACGCCCACCAGCCGGCTGCGCTTGATGGGAGCGACCGCCAGCCGCCGGCTGAAAGTCTCCAGGGCGTTCTGATAGGCGACCGGGTCGCGCGCGACTCCGGCGGCGCCCACCGCAAAAGTCTGCGGCGACGCCGGGGTTTCCCGCTTCCCGCCCCGGAGCCGGAAGCCCGGCCGGCTGAACTCGGCCAGCTGGTCGAGCCGCAGCTGGTCGACCACGCGCCGCGCCAGGCTTTCGCTTTCAAGAATCCGGTACTGCGTCTCGAGGTACGTGTCGGAGGCGCTCTCGATCTGGAACAGCTCCTGCACGGTCAGGATGTTCGGGCCCTCCCGCTCGATTTCGAGCAGGGCCTTGGCGCGGTAGACCGGCTTCTGCTTGAGCGTGCCCACCAGCACCACCACCAGCAGCACCACCAGGATGCTCGCCAGGGTCCAGCGGCGCTTGCGGAGGATGCGCCAGTAGGAGAGCAGGTCGGCGGCGGGCTCCATCTCGAGCGTCTGCAACGGCGCCGGGACGCCCGGCCGCCGCCGCTCGAGCGTGCGCGCAGCGGGTTCGTAGCGTTCGACGCTCTTTTCGTCGCTCACCCTTATCTCCGGTAGATGATGAGTCCGCTCAAGGTGCCCACCGTCGCCTCCAGACCGCGGAAGAAGGCGCTGCGGGCGGCGCTGTTCGGGACAAAGACGATGTCGTTCGGCGCGAGGAAGGGATCGGCCGCCTTGCCGGCGAGAACCTTGTCGAGGTTGATGGGGACTGCGCTGCGCCGCCCCTCGGGGTCGGTGCGGATGATGCGCGCGTGCGACTTGGCGGCGGTGCGGCTCAACCCTTCGGCCAGCGCCAGCGCCTGCAAGACGGAGATGTTTTCGTTGTTGCGCAGCACGAACCCGCCCGGCTTCTTCACTTCGCCCACCACGTAGACGACGCCCGCCCGCGCCACTTTGACGATGTCGCCGGGGTGGACCGGCACGTTGTAGCGGGTGTCGCCGGACTCGAGCAGGTCTTTCAGGTTGATGCTGGCGTTGTTGCCGGCGGCCGCCTCCGCGCCGCCTGCCGCGTCCCCGCCCTCCTCAGCAAGCGCCTGCGGCGTCGGCGACCGCCCGCGCATCACCAGCACGGTGTCCCCCGCGTCTTCGGCCAGGCCCTGGGCGAGCGACAGCACTTCAATCAGCGTGCGCGTGCCGCGAATCTGGTAGACGCCCGGCTTGGTGACGGCGCCAAAGACCGACACCGGATGACTCTCCATCTCCCGCACGAAGACGCTGACGTGCGGGTCTTTCATGTAGCGCCGCCGGAGCAGCTCCTGGAGAACCCGTTCCAGCTCCTGCGGCGTCAGCCCCGCCGCCTGCACCCCTCCGAGCAGGGGCAAGGAAACCTCGCCGCCCGCCGACACCCGCACCGTGCGGTTCAA
>MEKM01000007.1:0-4802 GCA_001766965.1 Acidobacteria bacterium RIFCSPHIGHO2_01_FULL_67_28
CAGACTTCGACCATCGAGCCGGCGCCGGCCAAGAGTTGCCGGACGTTCGCGCCGACGAGCGCCGCCGGCAGCAAGCCCACCGGGGTCAGCACCGAGAAGCGCCCGCCCACGTTCGGCGGCACGGCGAAGAGCGCAAACCCTTCCTGGCGGGCGATGTCAAGCAGGTCGCCTTTCTTCGGGTCGGTCACGGCGGCCACCTGCTTGGCGGCCTTCTTCGCTCCCACTTTGCGCCGCAACCAGTCGTAGACGATGAGGAACTGCGACATGGTTTCGGCGGTCGAGCCCGACTTGGTGATGACGAGCACGAGCGTTTTGCGCGGGTCGGCGAGCTCGAGGGCGCGGCCGAGGACGAGCGGGTCGACGTTGTCGAGCACCACGAGCTCCGCCGGGACTTTTTTCTTCCGAAAGGGCCGCGGGCCGTTGACGGCGGCGTCGAGCGCAAAGGGGCCCAGCGCCGAGCCGCCGATGCCGAGAACGAACACGGTGCGGTACTTCCCCCGCCAAGCGCGGGCGTAGCGCTCGACCGCTTCGAGCGGCGCTTTGTCGAAGGGGAGCCCCGGGAAGCCGAACTCGCCCTTGTCCACGCGCGCCGTGAAGCGCTCGACGGCAGCGCGGGCCTGCGGGCGGTGGGCTTCGAGGTCGGCGGGGGTCAGGCCCTGGCCGCTGCCCACCAGGTCGGCGCGCAGGTTCGTCCAGTCGTAGCGAAGCATCTTGGCTGTCTTCATTGGTTCCTCCCCTTCGGTTTCCTCGGGGCCCGGTACGCGAGGGCTACAGGGTAGTCCAAGCCGCCCGGAAAGCAAAGCGCGAGAGGCGATTCGTGACCTGCGGCCCGCGACCTGCGTCCCCAAACCAATCTCGGCAGTAGGACAGACATTCCTGTCTGTCCGGCACAGGCGAGAAGGCAGACAAGAATGTCTGCCCCACTGGCAACAAGTAAAAAGCGGAGCTAGGGTTCGACGCGGACGCTGCGCCAGAACGCGGCGTGCCTACACCGCGACGTAGAGGCTCTGGGCGAAGGGCCACTCCGAGTCCACCCACTGGGCGCGGCAGTGGTAGCCCGCGCGGGCGGCCATCTGGAAGACTTCTTCCAGGTTGTACTTGTGGCAGCTCTCGGTCCAAATGGTTTCGCCTTCGCGGAAACCGACGGTGAGGCCGAGCTTGCGCAGGGTGACGCTTTGCTCGGCGAGCGAGACCAGGTGCATCTCGAGGCGCCGCGCGCGCGCGTCCCAGCGCGCCTGGTGGCGGAAGCGCGCCAGGTTGAAGTCGGCCTCGAGCTCGCGGTTCACCCGCGCCAGCAGGTTCAGGTTGAAAGCGGCGGTGACGCCGAGCGGGTCGTCGTAGGCGAGAATCAATTGCGGCATCGGCTTTTCCAGGTCGGTGGCGAGCAGCAGGGCGTCGCCGGGCTGGAGGATGCGGCGCACCGCGCGCAAAAACTCCTCCCCCGCCGGCCGGTCGAAGTTGCCGATGGTCGAGCCGAGGAAGAGCACCAGGAGATGCTCGCCCTCGCGGCGGCGCGCCGCCACTTCTAAGAGACCATCCAGATAGGCGCGCTCGAAGCCGACGAGGCTGACGGAATCGATCTGGCTCAATTCCCGCTCGCAGCGCGCCAGCGCCGCTCGCGAGATGTCGATCGGGTAGTACGTCACCGGTTGCCGCCGCGCCAAGGCTTCGAGCAGCCAGCGAGTGCTCTTGCCGGTGCCGCTGCCGAGCTCGGCCACCGCCACGGGCTGCGAGAGTTGCGCGACAATGTCGCCGGCGTGCCGCCGCAGCAGCCGCTCTCCCGCGCGCGCCAGGCCATACTCGGGCAGCGCGCAGATGACTTCAAAAAGCGCCGAGCCCACTTCGTCGTAGAGGTACTTCGAGGGCAGCTCCTTCTGCGGCTTGGTGAGTCCGGCCGCGACCTCGGCCGCGAAGTCGCCCGCGGTTGAGGCGGCGATGGATTCTGTGCGCTGTGGGCCCTGGTCCGGCATCGAAAGATTTCCCTCTGTTCCGGGCTGCGGGATTGGATGTCCTAGGGTAGCGCAGGGGCGCCGGATTTCAAAGCTTGGTGCGGTCGGTGAGGAAGGTCTGGGAGATGTGGTCGTGCCACGCGAGGCGCCGCTCGTCCACCGCCGCCCAGAGGAAGCCGAGGAGCAGCGACCCGATCGAGACCCCGTAGCCGAAGGCGCGCCGCAGCGCCACCGGCGGCGGCAGCGGCTTGCCGTCGAAGGTCACCGGGCGCAGGCCGTAGTACTGCATCCCCGGCGTGCGGCCGCCGAGCAGCGTGAACAGGCCGAAGTAGAGCGCGGCCAGCGCATACCCGGCCAGCAGATAAACGAGCAGGTCGCGCCGGGCGAGCGACACCTGGCTGCTCAAGAGCGCAAACAAACTGAAGAAGACGGCGCTCGCCAGCACGACGAGCGTGGCGTCGAGCAAGCCCGAGCGCAGGCGCATCGCCACCGGGGCGGCCGCCACCCCCGCCAGCCGCTCGCCCTCCTGGTCGGCGGCGGAAAAATCGAACGCCGACTGCACGAGCGGCGCCTCGATGACTTCCAGCCGCGGCGGCGCTTCCCACCGGGCCTCGGGCGGGAGTACCGCCACCGCGCCCGAGTTGGGCGCGCCGGAGCCGCTCCACGGTTGCTGCCTGGCCGCGCGGCGAGGGCGCGTCACCCGCTGCGGGCGCACCGGGGGAGAAAGCGCGAAAGCGTCGGCGGCGGTCTGAATCAGCGGCTCGTTCTTGCCATTCCTCGGGGGGCCGGCAGACAAGAATGTCTGCCCCACTGAAGAAGAGAAGGAGCTTTGCGGGGATGGGACAGGCATTCTGCCCTGCCCATCAAAGGGCCGCGCCAGCTGCCAGCCGCAGGCCCCGCAGCTCGACACGTCCGTAAAAGCAGAAACACCGCAGCGCGGACAGTCCATGGTCTGGTTTTTCCGCTGGCGCTGCGGTGCGCTAGGCGAGCCGGATACTAGCAAAAGCTCCCAGGCTAGGTCAACGTCTTCTTCTCCTCCCTCCCCGCTGTATGCTTTCGGTGCAGCCATTCGACAAGGTTGACCATCAGCACGAAGACCCCCAGCCAAAGAAGGCCTGCGACTCCAGCTTCTACATACCGCCTCAAAGGTCTGTCCCTAGCAAGGAGCTCCTGCACAAGCCGGTAAACAGAACCCAAGAAGCAGAGCGCGAAAAAAACGCGGAAAACTCGGATCACCCAAAGCCGCTGAGACCACTCCCCTCTGATCCAGAACTTCATGAAGCGACGCCAGTCTAGGCTCCACCAAAGGGTGATGAATAGCGCCGCGACCGAGAAACCGAGTCCCATCCTGTCCAGGTTCGGATCTAGCCTTGCTCGCTCCCCCCAGCGCGCCTCCTCGGCGGCTGCATGGGCGGCCAATTCTGCTTCGGAAGGAACACTGTCCGCCCGGATCTCCAGCCGCAAGATGTCGTTCCCGACATAAGAAACACGAACAGGTAACCCCTCACGAATGGGACCTCCATGAGAGGCAGAAGTATTGAACCCTGGCGTGACGATGTAATCGGAGTAACAGAAGGTCACTTGGTTGACTGTAAAGCACTCCTCTTCATGTCCCTCATAAGGCATGGCGTGGAAGCTCTCTACGGGCCCCTCTACAACTAAGTACCGGCCGGTCTCGAGCGCCTTCTTGCAGCGGTGGTAAGCCGAGTAGGTGGAGGTGAACACTGCCAACGACCACAGCAGCGCAAACCCAGCCATGAAGTAACCTATGGCGATTTGAAACTGTGGCCACTGCCTTCTCCTCCCGAACCAAACAAAGAAGGCTCCGATCAAGAGAAAAGGCAGTCCAGCGGCGGAAAACCACCACTCAAAGCCCTTCTGGGTTATCTCGAAGACCGTCCGGTATTCCATGGATTTCTTAACCAGTCTGAGCTACTCAACGCGCAAGAATAACTCAATAGGGGCTATAATCGGAGGCGCTTTCGCCTGGGGAGATTCGAATGGCGTTCCCGCAAACACGATTGCGGCGGCTGCGGCGGACAGAAGCGCTGCGGCGCTTCGTCGCCGAGACCCGCCTCACCGTCCAGAACCTCGTCTACCCGCTCTTCGTCGTCCCCGGCGAAGGCGTGCGCAAAGAAATCTCTTCGATGCCGGGCGTCTTCAACCTCTCGGTGGACGAGCTGGTGAAGGAGTGCCGCGAGGTCAAGAAGCTCGGCCTCCCTGCCGTGATTCTTTTCGGCATCCCGGAAGCGAAGGATGAAGCCGGCTCGGGCGCCTACGCCGAAGACGGCATCGTGCAGCGGGCGGCGCGCGCACTGAAGAAAGAAGTCCCCGAGCTCCTCGTCATCACCGACGTCTGTTTGTGCGAGTACACGAGCCACGGCCACTGCGGCAAAGTCGAAGGCGGCGAAATCGTCAACGACCCGAGCCTGGAGCTCCTGGCCAAGACCGCCTTGAGCCAGGCGCGCGCCGGGGCGGACATGGTGGCGCCCTCCGACATGATGGACGGGCGCGTGGCCGCCATCCGGCAGGCGCTCGACGTCAACGGCTTCTCGCACATCTCCATCCTTTCTTACGCCGCCAAGTACGCCTCCGTTTTTTACGGGCCCTTCCGCGACGCCGCCCAGTCCACACCGCAGTTCGGCGACCGGCGCAGCCACCAGATGGACCCGGCCAACGCCGACGAAGCCCTGCGCGAGGTCGCGCTCGACATCGAAGAGGGCGCCGACATCATCATGATCAAGCCGGCGCTGCCCTATCTTGACGTCATCCGGCGCGTGCGCGAGCGCTTCAACGTCCCCGTGGCCGCCTACCAGGTGAGCGGCGAGTACTCGATGATCCAGGCGGCGGCGC
>MEKM01000007.1:4823-5705 GCA_001766965.1 Acidobacteria bacterium RIFCSPHIGHO2_01_FULL_67_28
GTGGCCGCCTACCAGGTGAGCGGCGAGTACTCGATGATCCAGGCGGCGGCGCGCCTGGGGTGGCTCGACCGCGAACGCGCCATGATGGAAACCGTCACCGCCATCCAGCGCGCCGGCGCGCAAATCATCCTGACGTACTTCGCAAAAGACCTGGCGCGCAAACTGGCTTGCTGACCCGCGGTTCAGCATGACGATGAGATTCTTCCCCCGCCCATTCCCTTCTTGGTGGCACAGGCCTCTGGCCTGTGGAGCCGCGCAAACACCGGCGAGACGCCGGTGCCACCAGGAGCAATGGGCGGGGTAAGAATGACAGGGGGAGGGGGGTGGGGTGCGGGACCGGGAGAAATGCGTGGACAACGCGTTGCAGACGCATTTCCGGGCCTGCCTGCGCCTGCCTGCGGTAGGCAGGGCATGCAGGCAAATGGGAAACGCCCGGGGAACGGGCTACGCCATGAATGAAACCACGGGACGTTGCGGCGCCGGGCAGACAAGAATGTCTGCCCCACCAAGAAAAAGACTGGGCGCCGCACTGTTCGCTCCTGTGCTTCCTTTGCTTCTTTTGCTTCCTCTGCTTCCCTTCGCGCACCCTTCGACTCCGCTCAGGGCAGGGGAGCGCGGCTCGCCGGAATCGGGCGAGGCGGCGCTGGCGAAGAGAATCGAAGCTGTCATCAACCGCGGCGACGCCGCCAAGGCCTTCTGGGGCATTGAGGTCTTCGCCCCGGCGCGCGGGCGCACAATCTATTCCCTCAATGCCCACCGCTACTTCCTGCCCGCTTCGGTGGCGAAACTCTTCACCACCGCGGCGGCGATGGACCTCCTCGGCCCCGACTACCAGTTCCGCACCGTGGTGGGCGCGCGCGCGCGGATTGACCGCAACGGGCG
>MEKM01000007.1:5838-8540 GCA_001766965.1 Acidobacteria bacterium RIFCSPHIGHO2_01_FULL_67_28
GCCGCGAACGGCGTGCGCGTCGTCACCGGCGACCTCATCGTCGATCAATCCTTCTTCGCCCCCGAACCCTACGCGCCCGGCTGGGCGGTGGGAGATCTGCTCTGGGGCTACGGCGCGCCGGTGCGCGCGCTCTCGCTCGCCGACAACGTCCTGACCGTCACCGTCGAGCCCGGCGAGCAGGCGAACGACCGCGGGCGGCTCGCCTGGGAGCCCTTTACGCGCTTCTACGACGTCCAGAACCAGACCTGGACGGCTCCGGCGGGCGCCGAGACCCAACTCTATGTGCGCCGCGACCCCGGCAGCCGCGTGCTGGAGGTCAGCGGGCCCATCGCGCTCGACCAGAAGCCCCGCCGCCTGCGCGTCGCCCTCGAAGAGCCGGGCGAGGTCATCGGCGAGCTCTTCCGCCAGGCGCTCGAGCGCCACGGCGTGCGTTTGCTCGGAGGGATGGCGCAGCGCTTCGCTCCCGCTCCGCCCTTCACCGCCGAGCCGGGCGCGGGCCTGCCGGTGGTGCTCGCCGAGCACGTCTCGCGGCCGCTCATCGAGGACGTCACCCTCATCAACAAGGTGAGCGTGAACCTGCACGCCGAGATGCTGCTGCGCGTGCTCGGCCGGCAGGAGCCGCCGCCGGCGCCCATCGGCGAACGTCCGCGGACGCCGCTCGAGCCGCCCCGGCGCCACGCCGACGGCAGCGCCCAGGCCGGACTCGGAGTGCTGCGGGCGTGGCTCGCCAATGCGGGCGTGAACCCGAACGATGTGGACATCGAGGACGGCTCGGGGCTGTCGCGGTCGAACCTGGTGACGCCGCACGCGGTGGTGCAACTGCTGAAGTACGCCGACCAGCAATCCTGGCGGCCGCTCTTCGTCGAGTCGCTCGCCGTGGCGGGTGTGGACGGGACGCTGGAAGAACGGATGAAAGAGGGCCCAGCGCGCGGGCGGGTGCGAGCCAAGACCGGCTCGCTCGGCGATACCACGACGCTGGCGGGCTACGTGCAGACCACGAGCGGCGAGACCCTGGTGTTCGCCCTCTTCCTCAACCACCGCGCGCTCGAGGGCAAGCAGGCCGCGGCGCTTGTGGATGAGCTTTGCGCCGCCCTGGCGGAGCTACCACCCACAAAAGCGAAAACAGAAAAGAGAAAATAGGAAAGAGGCAGGCCGCTCGCTTGCCGAGTTGAACCTGCCTCCTATTTTCTATTTTCTGATTTCTCTTTTCGCCCTTTCCTGCTATCCGCACTGTCATTCTGAGCCCGCCCATCCTCTTCTTGGTGGCACAGGCCTCTGGCCTGTGGTCACTGCCAAACACCGGCGAGACGCCGGTGCCACTAAGGGAAGATGGGCGGGGGAAGAATCTCAGCGATGCCGCCGGCACCGATGAGATCCTTCGCCCCGAACCTTCGGGGCTCAGGATGACAGCAACGCTGTCACTTGAGCAGGAACTCCTGGACGAAGAGCACGGTGGAGTAGAACTGGAAGTCCTGGTTCTTCTTCTTGGCGAAGCCGTGGCCTTCGTCCTTGGCCATCAGGTACCAGACCGGGGTCTGGTTCTTGCGCACGGTCGCCACCATCTGCTCGGACTCGGTGTGCGGCACGCGCGGGTCGTTCAAGCCCTGGACGACGAAGAGCGGTTTGGTGATGTTCTGCGCGCTGTTGAGCGGCGCGGTTTTTTCCAGATACTCCCGCATCTGGGGGTCGCGCTCATCGCCGTACTCGACCCGGCGCAGGTCGCGGCGATAGGCCTCGGTGTTTTGGAGGAAGGTGACGAAGCTCGAGGGACCGACAACGTCGAGCGCGCAGCGGATGCGGTCGTTGTAGTTGGTGGCCACGGCCAGGGTCATGAAGCCGCCGTAGCTGCCGCCGGTGACCATGATGCGGCCGGCGTCGAGGTCGGGCCGGGCCTGGACCCAATCGAGCAGCGTTTCGATGTCCCGCACCGAATCCATGCGCTTCATACCGTTGTCGAGCTGGACGAAGGTCTTGCCGTAGCCCGACGAGCCGCGCACGTTCGGGAAAATGACCGCCACGCCCAGCTCGTTCAGGAAGTAGTTCCAGCGGCCGAGGAAGCCCGGGCGCGCCTGCGATTCGGGGCCGCCATGGATGTTGATGATGACGGGCCGCTTGCCGGTGAACCGGGCGGCCGGCCGGTAGAGGAAGCCCGAGATGGTGCGGCCGTCGAAAGTCTTCCAACGCATGAGCTCGGGCTCGGAGAGCGTCTCGGTGTTGAGCCCGGCGGTTTCGCTGGTTGTCCAGCGGTCGCCCTTGCCGGTCTGGGTGTCGAGCGAGAAGACGTCGGCGGTCGAGCGGGCCGAGACCATGGTGAAGCCGAGGTCGCGGCTGTTCTCGTGCCAGTCGATGCCGAAGACCTGCCCGAGGGGCAGCCGCGGCGCGGGCTTTTCCTTGCCGGTCGCGGTGTCGAGCAGGTGGAGCACGGCGGCGCCGTCTTCGTTCACGACGAAGGCGAGGGCCTTGCCGTCGGGCGAGAGGTCGAATTCGTCCACGTCCCAGTTGATGTGGCTGGTCAGGTAAGTGTGCTTCTTGGTGGCCAGGTCCACATAGGCCAGGCGCTGGAATTCGGACTCCTTGTCGGTGGTGACGTAAAGCCCCTTGCCGTCTTTGCTGAAAGCCACGCCGCCGTAAGAGACTTTCTCCGCGCCGCCCTTGGGCGTGACGAGCGTCTTCTCGCCGCTCGCCGCGTCCACCAGCCACAA
>MEKM01000008.1 GCA_001766965.1 Acidobacteria bacterium RIFCSPHIGHO2_01_FULL_67_28
CGGCGATGGTGAAATCAGTTTCGTGGCCGACGCCGGTGATGACGCGGCGATGGTGAAATCAGTTTCGTGGCCGACGCCGGTGATGACGGGGATCTTCGAGGCGGCGATGGCGCGCGCCAGAACTTCTTCATTGAAGGCCCACAGGTCTTCGAGCGAGCCGCCGCCGCGGGCGAGAATGATGACGTCCACCCGGGGCGCGGCGCGGTTGAAATACTGCAGGGCTTCCACCATCTCCTCGGCCGCGCCTTCGCCTTGCACCCGCACCGGGTAAAGCAGCAGGTGGAGGTTTTCGTAGCGGCGGCGCAGGATGCGGATCATGTCGGCGACGGCGGCGCCGCGCGGCGAGGTGATGAGCCCGAGGCGCTGCGGCAGCATGGGCAGCGGCTTCTTGCGGGCGGCGGCGAAGAGCCCTTCGGCTTGCAGCCGCGCTTTCAACTGCTCGAAGGCCAGCTGCAAAGCGCCCAGGCCGACCGGCTCGAGGTAGTTCACCAGCAGCTGGTACTCGCCGCGCGCCTCGTAGACCCCGAGCGCCCCGCGCACCGTTATCTCCAAGCCGTCTTCCGGCCGCAGCCGCAGCAAGCGCGTGTCCTTCTTGTTCACGAAGCAGCGCAGTTGCGCTGAAGCGTCCTTTAGGGTGAAGTAGTAGTGGCCGTAAGGAGAGACGCGGAAGTTCGACACCTCGCCCTGCACCCACAGGTCGCGGAAGGCGCGCTCCAGCAGCTCGCGCACCTGCGCCGTCAGCTCCGCGACGCGCCAGACCTTGCGCTCGGGAACGAGTTGAAGTTGCCGCTGCTCGGCCACGCTATCTCCGCCCGAAAAGCCAGAACACCAGCGAGAGTACCACTATCCCGGAGGGACGCAGGAGAAAAACCTAAAGCAGCTCGTGGGCGGAAAAGAAGTAGCCGATTTCAAAGGCGGCGGTGTCGGGGGCATCCGACCCGTGGGTGCAGTTGTTCTGGACGCTCGTGCCGAACTCGCGCCGGAGCGTGCCCGGAGCGGCCTTAGCGGGGTCGGTCGCGCCCATCACCTCCCGCCAGCGCGCGATGGCGTTTTCGCCTTCGAGCACGAGCACCACCACTTTCCCCGAGCTCATGAAATCGGTGAGCGGCTCGAAGAACGGCTTGCCGCGGTGCACAGCGTAGAAACCTTCCGCCTGCTTCTTCGAGAGCGCCGCCGTTTTCTGGGCCACAACCTTGAACCCTTCTTGCCGGACGCGCGCCAGAATCTTGTCGGCAAGGCCCCGCGCCATGGCGTCGGGCTTGATGATGGCGAGCGTTCGCTCCACGGCCATCAGCGCTTCCTCCGCTTCTTCTTGAGCACGGCGGCGACGGTGGCGCCAATCTCCGCGGGGCTTTCCGCCACGGTGACTCCGGCCTTGCGCAGCGCCGCCATCTTTTCCTTGGCCGTGCCGGCGCCGCCGGCGATGATGGCGCCCGCGTGGCCCATGCGGCGCCCGGGCGGCGCGGTGCGCCCGGCGATGAAGCCCACCACCGGCTTGCGCACGTGCTTTTTGATGTAGGCGGCTGCCTGCTCTTCGGCCGCGCCGCCGATCTCGCCGATCAACACGATGGCTTTCGTCTCCGGGTCGTCGTTGAAGAGGCGCACGGCGTCGGTGAAGCTCGTGCCGATGATAGGGTCGCCGCCGATGCCGATGCAGGTCGACTGGCCCAGGCCGAGCGCGGTCAACTGCGCCACCGCCTCGTAGGTCAGCGTCCCCGAGCGCGACACCAATCCCACCGGCCCGCGCTGGTGGATGAACCCCGGCATGATGCCGATCTTGCATTGGCCCGGCGAGATGATGCCCGGGCAGTTCGGCCCGATCAGCCGCGTGCCGCGCGCGGCCAAGAAGGCGCTGACTTTTACCATGTCGAGCGTGGGAATGCCTTCGGTGATGCAGACGACGAGCGGCAGGCCGGCGTCGGCCGCTTCCAGTACCGCGTCGGCCGCGAAGGGCGGCGGCACGAACACCACTGACGCGTTCGCGCCCGTGGCGCGCACCGCCTGCTCCACCGTGTCGAACACCGGCACGCCCAGATGCTTCATCCCGCCCTTGCCCGGCGTCACCCCGGCGACCACCTTCGTCCCGTACTCCAGCATCTGCCCGGCGTGGAAGCTGCCTTCGCGGCCCGTCAGGCCCTGCACCACGACGCGCGTCTTGTTGTCAACCAGGACGCTCATTGTTTCTTCGCCCGGGCTACTACTTTTTCGGCGGCGTCTTTCATGTCGGCCGCCACCGTGAAGTTCAGGCCGGACTTCCGCAGAATCTCCCGGCCTTGCTTGACGTTCGTGCCTTCCATCCGCACCACGATGGGCACGGTGAGATGCAGCTGCCGCGCCGCCTCCACCACGCCGGTCGCCAGGCGGTCGCAACGCAGGATGCCGCCGAAGATGTTGATGAGCACGGCGCGCACGCTCTTGTCAGCGACGAGAATCTTGAAGGCTTCGCGGATCTGCTCGGCGCTGGCCCCGCCGCCGACGTCGAGGAAGTTGGCCGGCTGGCCCCCGGCAAGCTGGATGATGTCCATGGTGGACATCGCCAGGCCCGCCCCGTTCACCATGCAGCCGACGTTGCCGTCGAGCTTGATGTAGTTCAAGGAGTGCTTGGAGGCTTCGATTTCGAGCGGCTCTTCTTCGTTCAGGTCGCGCAGCGCGGCCAGCTCCGGGTGACGGAAGAGGGCGTTGTCGTCGAAGTTGATCTTGGCGTCGAGCGCCACCAGCCGTCCGTCGCGGGTCACGATGCAGGGGTTGACTTCGACCAGCGAGGCGTCCTGCTCGACGAACACGCGGTAGAGCGCGGCTAGCAGTTTGGCGGCTTGCTTGCCCAGCTCGTCCTTCAGGTCGAGCCCGAAAGCCAGCCGCCGAGTCTGAAAAGCGGGCAAGCCGGTAGCAGGATCGAGCGCCGCCTTCAGAATGGCCTCGGGGTTTTCGCGCGCGACCTCTTCGATCTCCATCCCCCCGGCGGCCGAAGCCATCACCACCACGCGCGCCAGCGCCCGGTCAATCACCAGGCCGAGATAGAGCTCGCGCTCGATGGGAAGCGTCTCTTCCACCAGCACGCGCCGCACCACTCGCCCCTGCGGGCCGGTCTGCGGGGTGACAAGCGGCCGGCCGAGCATGGCCGCCGCGTGCTTTTCGGCGTCGGCGGGCGTCGCCGCTTTGCGGATGCCGCCGCCCTTGCCGCGCCCGCCGGCATGAATCTGCGCCTTGACGACCACTTCGGCGGCGAGGCGCGCCGCCACCGCCGCGGACTCTTGCGGCGTCGAGGCCACCTCGCCCCGCGGGATGGGCACGCCGTAACGGGCGAAAATCTGCTTGGCCTGGTACTCGTGAATCTTCATCGCGCGCGAACGCCTCGGGGCTGTTGCTCTGGGAGTTGCGGCGGTAGAATGTCGCTTTTACCGCCGAGACGAAACGCCGAGTATATGGAACCCGCGGAGCGAAATCAAGAACCCGCCCCGGCGCTCGCCGCCGCGCTGGCGCAACTCGCCGCCGGGCGCCACCTCGACCGCCGGCAAGCGCGCGCCGCCATGGAGGTCATCCTGCGCGGCGAGGCGGGCGACGCCCACATCGCCGCCCTGCTCGCCGCCCTGCGCACGAAGGGCGAGACCGTCGAAGAGATTGTCGGCTTCGCCGAAGCCCTGCGCGCCCACGCCCGGCCTCTTTTCGCCGCGAACGGACGTCCGGCCGGCAGGCTGGTGGATACCTGCGGCACCGGCGGCGACGCGGCCGGCACCTTCAACGTCTCGACCGCCGCCGCCTTTGTGGCCGCGGCGGCCGGCGTCCGCGTGGCCAAGCACGGCAACCGCTCGGTTTCCAGCCGCTGCGGGAGCGCCGACGTGCTCGAAGCGCTCGGCGTGAACATCCTAGCCGAGCCGGAGCGGGTGGCCGCGGCCATCCGGGAGCTCGGCATCGGCTTCATCTTCGCGCCCAGCGTCCACACCGCCATGCGCAACGCGCAGCGGGCGCGGCGGCAGCTCGGGGGACGCACCGTCTTCAATCTGCTCGGGCCGTTGACCAATCCCGCCGGTGTGGACGCGCAGGTCGTGGGCGTGCCCGAGCCGCGCTGGCTCGAGCCCATGGCCGAAGCGCTCCGGGCGCTCGGCGTGCGCCACGCTTTTGTCGTGCACAGCCGCGACGGGCTCGACGAAGCCTCGCTCGCCGCGGCGACCGAAGTCGTCGAGCTGCGCGACGCCCAGACGCAGCGCTTCGAGCTCACACCGGAAGATTTCGGCCTGCCGCGCGCGCCCCGCGAAGCGCTCGCCGGCGGCGACGCCGAGACCAACGCCAAGATCATCGAGCGGGTCTTCGCCGGCGAGCGCGGCCCGCAGCGCGACGTCGTCCTGATGAACGCCGCCCTGGCGCTGGTTGTGGCCGGGCAGGCGCGCGACTACCGCGAGGGAGTAGCGCAGTCCCGCCAGGCGCTCGAGTCCGGCGCCGCCCGCGAACGACTGCGCGCCCTGGTCGAGTTTACCAACCGCCCGCGGGAGCAGACCCGATGAGCCGCGCCCAGCTCTACGACGAGCGCGTGGCGGAATACTACGACCTGCTGCCGCTGTCGAAGGACCGGCGCGACGTGGAGTTCTATCTCGCTTGCGCGCGCGCCGCCGACGGGCGCGTGCTGGAACTCGGCTGCGGCACCGGCCGCGTCCTCATCCCCATCGCGGCGGCCGGGCTGGAAGTCGTCGGGCTCGACCTCTCCGAGGCCATGCTCGCCAAGTGCCGCGAGAAGCTCCGGGCGCAGCCGGCGGAGGCGCAGCGCCGCGCGCGGCTGCTGCGCGGCGACATGACGGACTTCAACCTGGGCGAAGCCTTTGCCCTGGTCATCATTCCCTTCCGGCCGTTCCAGCACCTGCTCGGGGTCGAGCAGCAGCTCGCTTGTTTGAGTTCGATTGCGCGGCACCTGGCGCCGGCCGGAAGGCTCGTCCTCGACGTCTTCCAGCCCGACCTGCGCCGGCTGCACGACCCGGTCTACCAGCAGGAAACCGAAGAAGTGCCGGAGCGGACGCTTCCGGACGGCCGGCGCTTCCGCGTCACCTCGCGCGTGCTGGCTTTCCGCCGCGCCGAGCAGATCAACGAAGTGGAGCTCATCTATCACATTACTTCCCCGGACGGGCGCGCGGAGCGGATTGTCGAGCCGCTCACCATCCGCTATTTTTTCCGCTATGAGCTGGAGCACCTGCTGGCGCGCGCGGGCTTCCGCGTGATGGAAGTGTTCGGCGACTTCGACCGCTCGCCTCTGCGGGATGATTCGCCGGAAATGATCTTCGTGGCGGAGAAGACGACATGAGCCAGGTCGTGCTGGTGCGGGAGTGGGACTCGGACACCTTTCACAAGAAGGTGGCCGAGCTGGAAGCGCAGGGCTACGAGGCCGCGCGCGAGACCTACCGCATCCTTCCCGAAACCCACCCCGAAACCGGCGAAGTCCTGCACCTGCACTCGATCGAAATGCGCAAGCCCGACCCGGGCGAAGCGTGAGCGCGGCGACCGCAGGCTGACTATTGCCCGCTGTTTCCAAGCGCGGGCGGCTTGGCGCCAGGAGGCAGGGAAGGAAAGTTTGGTGAGGGCGCGGCGGGCTTGGGCAGTTGCGTCACCAGCTTGCGGTTC
>MEKM01000009.1 GCA_001766965.1 Acidobacteria bacterium RIFCSPHIGHO2_01_FULL_67_28
GCCAGCGGCTTCATGGGAGGCTACGCGTCGCGGCGGACGAGCGGATGGGCGCCGGCGGGAATGGGCACCTGTTCGAGGATGCGCATCCCGAAGCCCTCGAGCGCCGCCACCTTGCGCGGGTGATTGGTGAGCAGGCGGAGGTTGCGCACGCCGAGATCGGAAAGAATCTGGGCGCCGATGCCCGACTCGCGTTGCACGGCCTGGCGGGGCAGGGGCTCGGCCGGGTCCGGCTCGCGAGCGTGCTCGTGCTGGTGGACGGCCAGGATGCTGCGCTCGTCGACTTTCTCGATGCCGAGGCCGGGCCCGGTCTGGTGGAGGTAGACGAAGACGCCGCGGCCGGCGCGGTTGATGAGCTCGAGGCTCTTGTCGATGACCTCCTGGCAGTCGCAGCGGGTGGAGCCGAAAACGTCGCCGGCGAGACAATGCGAGTGCACGCGCACCAGCACCGCGTCTTCGGCGGTGAAGTTGCCCTTGACCAGGGCGATGTGGCGGACGCGGTCGAGCTCGGACTCGTAGGCGATCATGTGGAAGTCGCCGTGGCGCGTGGGCAGCAGGGCCTCGCCCACGCGGTGGATGTAGCGCTCGGTGCGCAGCCGGTAGCGGATGAGGTCGGCGACGGTAATCATCTTCATCGCGTGCTGGCGGCGGAAGACGTCGAGCTCGGGCACGCGCGCCATGGTGCCGTCGTCGTTCATCACTTCGCAGATGACCCCGGCGGGGGCCAGGCCCGCCAGCCGCGCCAGATCGACCGACGCTTCCGTCTGCCCGGCGCGCACCAGTACGCCGCCGCGGCGGGCGCGCAGAGGGAAGACGTGGCCGGGGCGGACGAGGTCGGAGGGGCGCGCGGCCGGGTCGATGGCGACACGGATGGTGGCGGCGCGATCGGCGGCCGAGATGCCGGTGGAAACGCCGTGACGGGCGTCCACCGACTCGCAGAAGGCGGTGCCGTAGGGCGAGGTGTTTTCTTCCGCCATGGAGCGCAAGCGCAGGTAGGCGCAGCGCTCTTCGGTCAGGCTGACGCAGATGAGCCCGCGGCCGAAGCGGGCCATGAAGTTGATCTGCTCGGGGGTGATCTTTTCGGCGGCGACGGTGAGGTCGCCTTCGTTCTCGCGGTCCTCGTCGTCCACCACGATGATCATCCGCCCCTGGCGGATATCCTCGACGGCTTCTTCGATGGTCGCGAACTGGACGTGGTTTTGGCTCATGGCTGCCTGGGGGTTGATTCTACCCCAGCAGGGCAGAAGAGAGGTAGTAGAGCAGCGCGCCCAGGGCGGCGGCGCCGGGGATGGTCAGGACCCACGCCCACATGATGCGGCGCGTGATCCCCCAGCGCACCGCCGTCAGCCCATGGCTGGCCCCCACGCCGATGATGGCGCCGGTGACGGTGTGGGTGGTGCTGACGGGGATGCCGGCTTGAGCGGTGCCGAACAGCGTCAGCGCGCCCGCGGTCTCGGCGGCGAAGCCGCCGAAAGGGTTGAGCTTGGTGATGCGCTGGCCCATGGTCTTGATGACGCGCCAGCCGCCGGCCATGGTGCCGCCGGCAATGGTCAGGTGGCACAGGATGATTACCCAGAAGGGAACCTCGTAGCTCTGGAGCGAGCCGCTGGTCACGAGGGCTGCGGTGATGATGCCCATTCCTTTCTGGGCGTCGTTGGTGCCGTGGCCGAGGCTGAAAGCGGCGGCAGAGAGGAGTTGGAGCCGTCGGAACCACTTGTCCACCCGCTGCGGGGCCTGGCGACGGACAAGCCAGCTGGTGAGGACGGTCACCGCGAAGGCCACGAACAAGCCGATGAAAGGCGCGAGGAAGATGAAGACGAGGGGTTTTATCCAACCGGAGATGATGATGGCATCGAAACCGGCCTTGGCGATGGCCGCCCCGCCGTAGCCTCCCATCAAGGAGTGGGAGACACTGATGGGCAGCCCCATCCAGGTGCAAACCGTGGTCCAGATGATGGCCCCCAGCAGCCCGGCCAGCAGCACGTACTCGTTCACCAGATCCAGGTGGACCAGACCCTGGCCCATGGTCTTGGCCACGGCGGTGCCGAAGACGAAGGCGGCAAAGAAATTCCAGAAGGCCGCCCAGGCCACGGCGGGCAGCGGGGTCAGGACGCGGGTGGAGACGATGGTGGCGATGGAGTTGGCGGCGTCGTTCCAGCCGTTGGCGAATTCAAACAGGAGCGCGCTGACGACGATGATGACAAGCAGCGTATAGGAGTCCACGCTGGCGGCTCCGTCTCTAACTGGGGGAAGGGCAGCGCACGGTCAGGCGCTTTTCAGAACCACGGTTTCCAGAACGTTGGCCACGTCTTCGCACTTGTCGGTGGCAATTTCGAGCACTTCCAGAATTTCTTTCCACTTGATGAGCTCCACCGGGTCTTTTTCCTTCTCGAAGAGCTCGGCGATGGCGGCGCGCACGACGCGGTCGCCCTCGTTCTCCAGGCTATTGATGGTGATGCAGTGGTCGAGGATGCCGTCGTGCTTTTCCAGGCGGGAGACGGCGGCGTGGATTTCAGTCGTGGCCCGCACCAGGATGTCAGCCAGCTCACGGGCCCCCGGGCGCACCTTGTCCACCTTGTAGATCACCAGGCGAGTGGCCGCGGCATCAATGAGGTCGAGGACATCGTCCAGCTTGCTGGTCAATTGGTGGATGTCTTCCCGGTCGAAGGGGGTGATGAAGGTCTGGTTCAGCCGGGTGAAGATGTCGTGGGTGAGCTGGTCGCCGCGGTGCTCGTGCTCTTTGACGCGGGCGACCTTGGTTTGCAGGTCGCGGTAATCGGCGAAGATGTCTTGCAGGGCGCGGGCGGCGGATTGGATGTTGGCCGTCACCTCGGTGAACTGAGCAAAGAAGCTTCGTTCGCGCGGCAGGAGGCGAGTCAGGAGATTAGCCATGGCCCCTTTCCCCCGGAGATTCGGCTTCAGACGTTCCCGACTTCTGTTAATGCTCGAAGGCCGCAAGCAGGCGCGGCCGCTTGAGCGCCCCACTATAGCTGAACCAGGGCTGACTGGCAACCGCCACCGGCGTCGGGTGGCACCGGCGTCTCGCCGGTGTCCACAGGCCAGAGGCCTGTGCCACCAAGAAGCAACGTTGGTCTATTCCGCTTGGTCGGGTGGCTCAGCCGTGCGCAGGCCGTCAATCACCTTGAGGATGTCCTCGGGGCGGGCGCGGACGCGGTAGTCTTCGGTCAGGTTCACCCAGCGGACGGTACCGGTCGAATCAATCAAGAACTCGGCCGGCCGGGCGATGTCGCCCGCGGGCCCGCCTTTTTCGTGCAGCAGGTCGTAGCGGCGAATGACCTCGGCCTTCTCGTCGGAGAGGAACGTGTAGGTGTAGCCCTGCTTGGCGGTGTGCTCGCGGTTCCTGGCGGGCGGGTCCACGCTGATGGCGACCACGCGCACGCCGCGCTTCTTGAACTCTTCCAGGTTGTTTTCGAAACCCCGCAACTCGGAGTTGCAGAAGGGTCACCAGTAGCCGCGGTAGAAGACCAGCAGCACCCAGCGCGTGCCCTCGGTCTGGAGGAGCTCGGAGAGCTTAACCTCCTTGCCGTCCTTGTCAGGCAGGGAGAAGTCGGGGGCTTTCGCGCCCAGGCGCGGGGCCGCGGCCGCCGCCGGCAATTGCCGCGAGAAGGAGAAGGTGTACAAGACAAACAGGCCCAGGAGGAGAACGCTCAAAGCGGCGAAGACCGGCCCGCTGATGCGCCCGCGGTAGCGCTCGGGTTGGCCGAAGGCCCGCCGCAGGCCGCCCCCGAGCAGCACCAGTCCGGCGGCGAACAGCAGCAGGTTCAGCCAGGGGAAGTCTCGCGTCGTCGGGAAGTAGGCGAAGTAGAAAAAGTAGCTCAAGAAGGCCGTCAGCGTCACCAGGAAACCCCCCAGCGGCAGCCAGTTCCGGCGCCGACCCATGTGTGCCTCCTTTGATCCCTTTTCTATTCGATGTCGGAGCCGCGCGCAAGTCGCAGCTTGACACAACCCCCGCGCGGGCGTAGGGTTCTAGTAGTAGGGAGGTGCAGTATGGGTGCGAAGCACGGCCTCCTGCTCGTTTCCGCCCTGGCATTACTTCTCCTGACTGTCTCTTCGGCGCAGGCGCAGCTTCCGACGCTCGTCGCCCGCGACGACGCGCAGCTCGCTTTCAATGAGCCGCGTCCGAGCGGGAGTCCCCGGTGTCCGCCTGACCAGGTGTACGACTCGTTTTTCGGGCAGTGCGTTCATCCGGCGCTCTTTGGACGCTATAGCTCTTGGCTTTTTCACTGCCCGCCAGGACTCATCTATGACCCCACGGTCGGCTTCTGTGTTCCATGGCCATGGTTTGGCCAGGGAGGCGCATTTAGGAGCGGCGTCCGCTACGAATGTGACGGGGTGCTTCTCCTGCTCCCCTGCGACCGCTTGGAGCTGGGGAAGCGACACAGGGAGCGCAACCACAAGCTCGCGAAGCTGGAAGAGCGCCTCGAGCGGCAGCGCCACATTCCTATGCCTCCTCCGGGCGGCTGGGAGAGGCCGCCGCGGTGGCTGGGGCGGCTTGGCGACGAGGGAGCGAAGGGCGACCACGGTGGTGGCTGGTCCGGCGAGCGGGGCGGCTCCCGCGGAGGCTCCGGCGGGTCGGGACATAGCGGCGGGAACAGCGGCGGCGGCGGCCACAGCGGTGGCGGCCAGAGTGGCGGCCACAGCGGCGGCGGCGGCCACGGTGGCGGCGGCCATAGCGGTGGCGGCCACAGTGGCGGTGGGAACAGTGGCGGTGGCGGCGGCAGTACAGGAGAAGCGCCCTCCCGGCCCCGCTAGCGGCTAGAGACATTCGAGGAAAAGAAAAGGCCTCGGGGTTTTCCCCGAGGCCTTGATTCTTGTGCCTGCTTGTCGGCAGGCGGTAACCGCTTAGTACATGCCTCCCATACCGCCGCCGGGCATGCCGCCAGCGCCCTTCTTCTCGTCTTCTTCGGGGAGTTCGGAGACCAGGGCTTCGGTGGTGAGCATCAGGGCGGCGATGGAGGCGGCGTTCTGGAGCGCCAGGCGGGTGACCTTGGCCGGGTCGATGACACCGGCCTTGACCAGGTCGGTGTACTCTTCCCGCTCGGCGTCGAAGCCGTAGTTGGGGTTCTTCTTGCCCTCGTCCCCCTTCACGCGCTCCGCCACGATGGCGCCTTCGTGCCCGGCGTTGGCGACGATCTGCCGCAGCGGCTCTTCGAGCGCCCGCCGGACGATGTTCACGCCCACTTTCTCATCGCCTTCGAGCTTGAGCTTTTCGAGCGCGGTGAGGCAGCGGATGAGGGCCACGCCGCCGCCGGGGACGATGCCTTCCTCGACCGCAGCGCGGGTGGCGTGCATGGCGTCCTCGACGCGGGCCTTCTTCTCCTTGAGCTCGGTCTCGGTGGCGGCGCCGACTTTGACGACGGCCACGCCGCCCACGAGCTTGGCCAGGCGCTCCTGGAGCTTCTCCTTGTCGTAGTCCGAGGTGGTCTCCTCGATCTGCGTCCGGATCTGTTTGACGCGCCCTTCGATTTCCGCCTGCTTGCCGGCGCCTTCGACGATGGTGGTGTTGTCCTTGTCGATGGTGACCTTCTTGGCCCGGCCGAGCTCCTCGATCTTGACGTTCTCGAGCTTGATGCCGACCTCCTCGGCGATCATCTTGCCGTTGGTGAGGATGGCGATGTCCTCCAGCATGGCCTTGCGGCGGTCGCCGAAGCCGGGGGCCTTCACGGCGCAGCACTGCAGGGTGCCGCGCAGCTTGTTGACCACCAGCGTCGCCAGCGCCTCGCCCTCCACCTCTTCCGAGATGATGAGCAAGGGCTTGCCCGCCCGCGCAATCTGCTCGAGCAGCGGCAGCAGGTCCTTCATCGAGCTGATTTTCTTTTCGTGGATGAGGAAGTAGGGATCCTCGAGCTTCACTTCCATGCGCTCGGGGTCGGTGACGAAGTAGGGGGAGAGGTAGCCGCGGTCGAACTGCATGCCCTCGACCACCTCCAGCGTCGTCTCCATGGTCTTCGACTCTTCCACGGTGATGACGCCGTCCTTGCCCACTTTCTTCATGGCCTCGGCGATGATGTTGCCGATGGTCTTGTCGCCGTTGGCGCTGATGGTGGCGACCTGGGCGATGGCCTCGCCGGCCACGGGCTTGGAGAGCTTCTTGAGCTCGTCCACCGCGGCGGCGACCGCCTGCTCGATGCCGCGCTTGAGCGCCATGGGGTTGGCGCCCGCGGCCACGTTCTTGATGCCCTCGCGGAAGATGCACTGGGCCAGCACGGTGGCGGTGGTGGTGCCGTCGCCGGCGACGTCGGAGGTCCTGCTGGCGACCTCGCGCACCATCTGCGCCCCCATGTTCAGGAGCGGGTCTTTCAATTCGATTTCCTTGGCCACGGTCACCCCGTCCTTGGTGATGGTGGGGGGGCCGAACTTCTTGTCGAGGACAACGTTGCGGCCCTTGGGGCCGAGGGTGATCTTGACGGCGTCGGCCAGGATGTTGACGCCGTCGCGGATGGCGTGGCGCGAGGCCTCGCCGTGAACTACTTGCTTGGCTGGCATTGCTTATCTCCTCCTTGGAGTCAAAAGTGTTTGCCGCCGGGACGCCGCTACTTCTTGGCGCCCACCTTGGCGGGCTCGAGCACGGCCAGGATCTCTTCCTCGCGCACGATGAGGTACTCCTCGTGCTCGATCTGGATGTCCGTGCCGGAATACTTGCCGAACAGGATGCGGTCGCCGACCTTGACGTCGAGCGGCAGGATCTTGCCCTCCTCCGTCTTCTTGCCGGTGCCGACGGCGATCACTTCGCCCTCTTGCGGCTTCTCTTTCGCCGTGTCGGGGATGATGATGCCGCCGCGGACCGTCTCCTGCTCCTCGATGCGACGGATGAGAATGCGGTCATGCAAAGGTCGAACATTCACTGCCATGGATGACATCCCTCCGAGACATTTGAATTGGCGATCTCAAACCCGGTGTACTGATCCCTCCGGCGAAGGGCCGCGGTCCCGAGGCTTCGGGAGCTTAGCACTCTCCCCCGGAGAGTGCTAATTTAGCCGGGCTCCCCGCGGTTGTCAAGAGGCCCCCCCGGGCTGGCTTGGGTTGCCCGGCTGTCATCCTTGCGGCCCCCTAGGCCGCGCTCCACCAGCTCCCGTCCCCCGGCACCTGCCTACACCGCCGCTCCGGCGAGATTACGGCCGAATCTCGCTCCTCAACTGCTTTGTCTCCAGCCATTTCCTTCATCGCCCCACCCCCGGGGGTATACGCAACTCGTTGATTCCTCTCCCCTTCTCCTGCGAGATTTCCCGAAATCTCCCCGGTCCCATTGATTCCCCTGCCCTTATCCAATAGAGGTTCTTTGCGCTTTGAGATATCCAATCTCAAGTCTCAAGTTCTCTTTCAACAAACGCGCCTCCATCCACCTACCTAGCATCGATCCTCATGAACGTCTACGGTTTTTGCGGTTTTTGCGGATTTTGCGTACGTTTATTTCCGCAAGTGCGCTTTCGGGGCCGAAAACGGGCTCCCCAAATCCGCAATTTCCGCGAAAACCGCAAAATCCGCAAAGCGGATTTCGCCCTGCCTGTCCCGAGCGTACGCGAGGGAAGCGGCGCCGAAGGGCAAAAACCGCATTCTCCTCCTCTGTCATCCTGAGCGAAGTCCCTCGACTGTCGCTCGGGATGGTGAGCGAAAGTCGAACCACGAAGGATCTCAATCGGCGCCAGCGGCTTCGTTTGAGATTCCTCGCCGCCAAGGCAATCGCGGGCTCGGAATGACAGCGGCGGAAGGGTTGGTAGCGGCGACGAAGGTGCTTGGCCCCGGCGCCAGCCGGGCCGCCTTCGTCGTCGGTCTATCCGGAAAAGGCGGATGTCTCCTCCGCCACTCAACGGGCGCAAGCGGTTTGCTTTCTTCCGTTGGATGTTCAAGAATGTGTGCCGATGGGCGAGACGCCGAACTACATCGAGTTCCACGAGGTCTCGAAGTCCTTCTGGCTGCCCGACGGCGGCCTCCAGAGGGTGCTTGACGACGTCAGCTTCTTCGTCCCGCGCGGCGAAACGGTCGCTATCCTCGGCCGCAGCGGGGTGGGGAAGAGCGTCACCCTCAAACACATCGTCGGCTTCCTCAAGCCCGACCAGGGGCGGGTGCTGGTCGACGGCCGGGACATCACCGGGTTCGACGAAGAGCAGCTGACCGACGTGCGCCGCCGCATGGCCCTGGTGTTCCAGTCGGGGGCGCTGTTCGATTCGCTCACCGTCGCCGAAAACGTCGCCTTCCCCCTGCGTGAGCGCGCCCACCTGGAGGGCCGCGAGCCGGACGAGGACGAGATCGAGCGGCGGGTCGCAGAGCTCCTCGCCACGGTCGAGCTCGACGACTACGCCGACTCCATGCCCGCCGACCTCTCCACCGGGATGAAGCGCGCCGTCGCCATCGCCCGGGCGCTGGCCGCCGAGCCCGACTGCATCCTC
>MEKM01000010.1:0-15358 GCA_001766965.1 Acidobacteria bacterium RIFCSPHIGHO2_01_FULL_67_28
CGACGACGAGCAAAGTGTTCCCGGTGGCGCGGGCAGCGGCGAGCAGCGTTTCCCGGTCAACGGGCTTGACGGAGTAGAGGTCAATCACCCTGACGCTGATGCCTTCCTTTTTCAACTCGTCGTGCGCCTTGAGCGCTTCGATGAGAGTGACGCCGGCGGCGACCACGGTGACCGCGTCCGCATCGCTCTGCCGCAGGACTTTCGAGCCGCCGACGGGAAACTCTTCGCTGTTGTCGTAGAGCACGGGCGTCTTCGGCCGGTTGGCGCGGAGGTAAACGATGCCGGGGGTGCGGGCCGCCTGCTCGACCAGCCGCTCCATCGCCACCGCGTCACCCGGATAGAGCACGGTCGAGCCGGCCACGGCCCGCATCATGGCCAGGTCTTCCAGGCCCATCTGCGAGGCGCCGTCTTCGCCGATCGAAACCCCGACGTGCGAGCCCATCAATTTCACATTGGCGCGCGACACCGCCGCCATGCGGATCTGGTCATAGGCGCGCGAGAGGAAGCAGGCGAAGCTCGACGCAAAAGGAATCTTGCCCGCGGTCGAAAGCCCCACCGAGACGCCCACCATGTTCTGCTCGGCGATGAAGCACTCGAAGAAGCGCTCGGGGCAGGCCTGGGCGAAGACTTCGGCGAAGGTCGAGTTCTTGACGTCGCCGTCGAGCACGACGACGCGCGGGTCGACGGCAGCCAGCTTTTTCAGCGCCGCCCCGTAGGCCTCGCGGGTCGCCACCTGTTGGCCGAGCTGGTAGGCGGGCGGCGCCATCCGCGCCGTTGGAGGATCGGCCGGAGGCGGAGCGGGCGCAGGCGCGGAGATTTGAAATTTGAGATTTCCCTCCTCGAGCGGCAACTCCTGGAGCGCCCGCTCGAGGTCCTCCTTCGGCACGGGCTTGCCGTGCCAGCCGTTCTTGTCTTCGACAAAGCTGACGCCCTTGCCCTTGAGGGTGCGGGCGATGATGGCGGCGGGCTGGCCTTTGACTTTGAGCGCGCGCTCGAAGGCGTCGAGGATGTGGTCGAAGCGGTGGCCGTCGATTTCAAAGGCCTGCCAGCCGAAGGCGGCGAAGCGCCGGGCGTAGACGGTGGTGTCGTGCTGGTACATGGTGGCCTGGCTCTGGCCGAGGCGGTTGACGTCGACGACAGCGATGAGGTTGTCGAGCTTGTAGAAGCTGGCGAAAGCCGCCGCTTCCCACACCGCCCCTTCGGCCAGCTCGCCGTCGCCGAGCAGGGCGTAGACGCGGTAGGCGGCGCGGTCGAGCTTGGCGGCGGCGGCCATGCCGACGGCGATGCCGAGTCCCTGGCCGAGCGAGCCGGTGGCGACGAGCGCTCCGGGAAAGCGCGGCGTGGGGTGGCCTTCGAGCGGGCTCCCGAGCTTGCGCAGCTCCATCAGTTTTTCCGTCGGGAAAGCGCCGGCTTCGGCCCAGGCGGCGTAGAGGATGGGGGCGGCGTGGCCTTTCGAGAGCACGAAGCGGTCGTTGGCGGGATGCGTCGGGTTCTTCGGGTCGTAGCGCATGACGTCGAAGAAGAGCGCGCTCACCAGGTCAGCGGCCGAGAGGCACGTGGTGGGGTGGCCGGAGCCGGCGGCGGTGGTCGTCCGGAGCGAATGCACGCGAAGCCGCGTGGCCATCCGGCGGAGCCGCTCAATCTTTTCGTTTGGCGTCACGAACCCATCCCGAGGAGTGAAGTAGAGGACTGTCGAGCGCCGCGCAAAGACTCATTTTAGCACAGGCGCGTTCGAGGGAGAGAGAATCGAGTCGGACTAGGCGGAGGAGCGCAGGGCTTCGCCGGCGCGCGGGGCCACGCGCGGCGCCGGGGCCAGCCGCCCCGCGAGTCGGCGCTTGAGCTCGGCCAGCTGCAGCGGCCGGAAGAGCTCGCCCGGCTCGGCGGCAATCACCAGGGCGCCGCGGGGAAACTCCCGGCGGCGGTCCAGCTCCAGGCTGGTCGCGCCCAAGAGGTCTTCGAAGAACAGCCCGCGGTCGGCCGGGTTGGCGCCCCACATCCACAGCTCCTCCTCGTGGCGCTGGAGGTAGCGCAGCGTGGCTTGAAGGTGGCTCAACAGGCGCTCCGCGGTAGCGGCGAGGAAGTACACCCGCAGCGCCCAATTGCTCTCCGCATAGCGCGCTTCGATGCGGGCCTCGAACCGGCCGGCCTGGTTGGGCTCGACGCTGATGCGATAGGTATTGCGCTGGACGCGACGCACAGGACACCTCGAAACCGTGAAGCCCGAAGGAGCGGCGGGGCCTTCCCCGAGGACAAGACACAGCTTAGACCAAGCGGAGAGGAAAGGCAAGAGGATCCGGCGATGGCTATAACTATAAGAAACTAAAGACGATATCGCTAGGGCTTCTTCAGGCGGTCGATGGCCGCCTGGTTCAGCTTGAGCTTGCCTTCAGCCAGGAACTTCTTCTTCAGGTTCTGCTGAAAGACGGTCCAGGTCAGGTTGCGCTTCTGGTCGAGCAAGGCATTGCGGGCAGCGCGGCGGTCCTGGTCGGTGAGCTTGCTCATGTCGGCCCCCGTGCGAGCCGCCACCCGGAAGACAACCCAGTTGCCGCCGGCCGGGAGCGCCGGGCTTAAGCCGCCGAGGGGAAGGGTGAAGACGACCGGGGCGAGGTCGCGGGCCGAGCCGAGCTCGGGGATGAAAGCGTCGCGGGCGAACAGCCCCGTGGTTTTCACCGCCGCGCCCGCTTTCCGGGCGGCGGCCTTCAGGTCGCCGGCCTGCTCGGCCTGGGTCGCCAGCCGGTGCGCGGCCTCGCGGGCGAGCTCGCCGCCGCGCTCCTGCCGCCAGGCGCGGACGACTTCAGCGCGCACTTCGTCCAGCGTTGCGGGACGCGCCGGCTGGTCTTGCTTGAGCTGGAGAACGGCGTAGCCGGGCGGCACCGCCACCGGCTCGGAGACGGGCGCTGCGGGCTGGCCGGCGGTTTCCGCCGGCAAGGCGAAGGCGGCCTCCTGGAAGTCGCGGCCTTCCCCGAAGGGCCCGAAGGGAGTGTCGCGCTCGAACAGGCCGGTCTCGAGCACCGGCCAGCCGGCTTGGCGGGCGGCCTGGTCGAGCGTCTTGCCGGCGCGGACGGCGGCGACGAGCTGGCGGGCCTGCTCCAGCGCCTCGCGGCGGACCTTGTCGTCCTTGAGGACCCGTTCGATTTCGTTGCGCACTTCGGCGAGCGGCTTCACCTGCTCGGGCTCATGGGCCAGGACCTGGACGAGGTGGAGGCCGTAGCCGGTCTCGACCAGTTGCGGGCTGCCGCCGGGCGGGGCGGAAAAAATCGCCTGCTCGAGCGCCGGCACCGTCTGGCCGCGGAGCACCCAGCCGAGCTCGCCGCCTTTCTCCTTGCTGCCGGCGTCGTCGGAGTGCTGCCGGGCCAGGGCGGCGAAGTCTTTGCCGCGGCGAAGCTCGGCCAGCGCCGACTCGGCCTGCTGGCGGACAGCGGCGGGGTCGCGCGCGGCTTCGCCTTCCGGCGAGCGCAGCAGGAAGAGGATGTGGCGGACGCGGACGCGCTCGGGAGTCTGGTAGGCGGCGCGGTTGCGCTGGTAATAGTCTTGCAGCTCCTGTTGAGTGACGCGGAGGCGCTGGCCCAGGGTGTCGTAGTCCAGGGCGACGTAGCGCACGGCGCGGCGGGCGGGCTGGCGGTAGGAGTCGCGGTGCTTCTCGAAGTAGGCCCGGAGCTCCTCGGCGCCCGGCTCGAGGCTGCGGGCCATCTCCTCGGGACGGAAGAGAACGTATTCGATTTGGGCGCGCTCGCTGCGCCGCCGGTACTCGGCCTCGACTTCGGCCGAGGAGACGGTCAGGCCGGCGGCGACCCAGTCGAACATCTTGGCCACCAGCGTCTGCTGCCGCAGGGTCTCTTCGAACTGCGCCACGCTCATGCGGAACTGGCGCTCGACGATTTGCCGGTAGGTCTCCGCCCCCACGAACTGCCCGCCGGGGTAGAGGTAGGGCACCTGGCGGAGGCGCAAGCGGACTTCTTCGGGGCTGACCTCGAGACCTAACCGCGCCGCCTCGTACTGCACCAGGCGCTGGCCGATCAGGTCTTCGATGAGCTGCTCCATGATGAGCTGCTTGAAGGCGGGGTTCTGGGCGCCGAACTGCTCGGCCACGCGCTGGTAGTGCTGGTTGACCTCGTCCTGGGTCAGGGGCAGGTCGCCGACCTGGGCCACCATGCCCTGGGGGTCGCGCAGATCGACGTCGGCCGTGCCCGGCACCAGGTAGGCCAGCATGGCCAGCGCCAGCGTCCCCACGATGGGCAGCAGCAGGACTTGTTTCCAGTACTTGTGCCGGAACAGCTTCAGCATCGGCGTCCTCGCAAAAGGATGATTATAGGCGGCCCCCTGCCGAACGCACAAGGGAGGCGGCCGGGGCCGAAGGGATTGAATCCCTTTGCGGGGTTGTGCTACTGTCGGACGTTCAGGAGGGGTCGGCGGAGCGCCGGGAACCAGCGTCGGCTTTTGACGATAGAGCAGCTATGAGCGAAGAACCCGAAACACCCAAACCCGCGGGGTGGGAGTACTGGACCACCGTCACCTACCGCAGCGTCATCCTGATTGGGGTGACGGCGATCATCATGCTCATCGCCCTCTGGGCGCTGCTGTGGCGGGAAAGCTTTGACAGCGTGCTCGCCAAGCTCGGGGGCCGCGGCGAGGCCAAGACCAAGGTGCAGGAGGTGCCGCACGCGCGCTTCGTCAACCTGGACGGCACGGTGCGGGTGAAGAAGCGCGATTCGGTGCAGTGGACCAACGGCGACTACGGCACCTCGCTCGAAGAAGGCGACATCGTGCAGACGGGCTCGAACGGCATCGCCCGCGTCACCTTTATCGACGGCACCACCTACGTGGTCAAGCCGGACACCTTGATCGTCATCGAGCAGCACGCCTCCCTGGACAACAAGGCCACCAAGGTGGCCGTGCAGGTGAGCTCGGGCGCGGTTGACCTCTCCACCGGCAGCTGGGACGTGCCGGGGTCGAGCTCGGAAGTGCGCTTTGAAAACGCGGTGGCGCGCATGCAGCAGAACACCCGCGCCGTCATCCGCCAGGACCCCAAGGCCAACATCCACGAGATTACCGTCAGCGAAGGCACGGCCGCGGTCAGCAAGGGCCAGCAGACCATCCAGGTGGGGCCCTACGAGCGCGCCGGCTTCTCCGACCCCAATGCCAACTTGAAGAAGGACAAGGTGATCGCCCCGCCCAAGCTGATGCGGCCGCGGAACCTCGAGCCCATCATCAGCACCAACCCGCCCGACGAAGTGCTGCGCTTCGAGTGGTCGGGGGTGGAGCAGGCGCGCGCCTACCACCTGCGGGTTTCCACTTCGCCGCTCTTCACCAGCGTCGTCCTCGACCGCAAGGTGAACACCACCAGCTTCAACGCCCGCGGGCTGGAGGCGGGGCAGTACTACTGGACGGTGAGCGCCATCGACGCCCGCAACCTGGAGAGCCAGGAGAGCGAGGCCAACCGCTTCACCCTGGCCCAGCAGGCGGCCGCCGAGCAGCTGCTGCTGGTGATCGACACCATGATCCAGCACGGGCGGGTGATTGAGATTGTGGGCCGCACCGAGGCGGGGGCCACGGTGTCCATCAACGCCGAGCCCGTCGCCTATGTGGGACCGGACGGCCGCTTCAAGCATTTCACCTCGCCGCTGCCCAGCGCCGGCGCCCACACCGTGACCATCGTCGCCCAGAACCGCCGCGGCGAAGTGGTGACGCGCAAGAAGACCGTGTACGTGCAGTGACCCCGGGGGAAAGGCCCGCGCACCGGTGATAGTGCCGACCCCATGAGCTTCCGCTCGCTCTTCAGTATCTTTTCCTCCGACCTGGCCATTGACCTGGGCACGGCCAACACCCTGGTCTTCGCCCACGGCCGGGGGATCGTGGTCAACGAGCCCTCCATCGTCGCCCTGAACAAGAACAACGGCGAGATCTGCGCCGTGGGCAAAGCGGCCAAGGAGATGCTGGGCCGCACGCCCGGCAACATCGTGGCCATCAAGCCGATGAAGGACGGGGTGATCGCCGACTTCAAGGTGACGGAGAAGATGCTGAACTACTTCATCATGAAGGCGCACAACCGCAAGCTCTTGGTGCACCCGCGCATCGTCATCGGGGTGCCGAGCGAAATTACGCCGGTCGAGAAGCGCGCCGTGCAGGACTCGGCCTACCGGGCCAAGGCCAGCGAGGTCTACCTGGTGGAGCAGGCGATGGCGGCGGCCATCGGGGCGGGCCTGCCTATCACCGAGGCCTGCGGGAACATGGTGGTGGACATCGGCGGGGGGACGACGGAGATCGCGGTCATTTCGCTCTCCGGCATCGTCTTCTCGCGCTCGGTGCGGGTGGCGGGCAACGAGATGGACGAAGCCATCATGCACTACCTGAAGCGGAAATATAACCTGCTCATCGGCGAGCGCACCGCCGAACAGATCAAGGTGGAGATCGGCTCGGCCTATCCGCTGGAGAAGCCGATGACCATGGAGATCAAGGGGCGCAACCTCATCGAGGGCGTCCCCAAAACGCTCACCGTGACCGACGGCGAAATCCGTGAAGCGCTCTCCGAGTGCGTCTCCACCATCATCAACGCCCTCCGCGTGGCCCTGGAGCGGACTCCGCCGGAGCTCTCGGCCGACATCAGCGACCGCGGCATCGTCTTGACCGGCGGCGGCGCGCTGCTGAAGAACCTCGACAAGCGCATCTCGGAGGAGACCGGGCTGCCGGTGTCGCTGGCCGACGACCCCCTGGCCTGCGTGGCCCTGGGCACGGGCAAGATGCTAAGCGACTTCGACCTGCTGAAGCGGATCACCATCGAATGAGCCGCGGCGGGCCGAGCCAGCCGCTCGGTTGAGCGATGCGCACCTTCGTCGAACGCCACCGGCACTTGAGTTTGCTGGTGGCGATGCTGCTCGGGCAGCTCTTCTTCCTCGCCTACCAGATCAAGGGCGCCAACGACGTCCGCCTCATCCGCCTCTGGGCCATCGCCGTCGTCGCCCCGGTGGAAAAAGTGGCGGTGGGGGTGCTCGACGGCCTCGGCTCCCTCTGGGACAACTACATCGCTCTTTACGGCGCCCGCCAGGAGAATGAACGCTTGCAGGCCGAGCTGGCCCAGGCCCGGCTGCGGCTGCAAGAGCTGGAGGCGCGGGCGGCCGAGGCCGGGCAGCTGGCCGCCCTGCTCGAGCTCAAGCAGGCCCATCCGCGCGCCCCCTTCGTGGCCGCCCAGGTCATCGGCTCCAGCCCCGCCGCCACCACCCTGACCGTGCTCCTCAACCGCGGCAGCGACGCCGGCCTGCGGCCCAACATGGTGGTGCTCACCCCCGACGGCGTGGTCGGCAAGGTAATTGCCGCCTACCCCGGGGCCGCCGAAGTCCTGCTCATCACCGACCGCAAGAGCGGCGTGGGGACGATGGTGGCCGACTCCCACCTGCTCGGCGTCTTGAAGGGCACGGGGGGATATTTCTGCCGGCTCGAATACGTGAGCAACGAGGAGACGGTGGCGGTGGGGGCGGAGCTGGTGACCTCCGGACAGGATCAACTCTTTCCCAAGGGGCTGCCGGTGGGCCGGGTGGTGGCCGCGCGTCCGGGAGAATTGTTCCAGGAAATCACGGTGGAGCCGGCGGCGCGGCTGACCCGCTTGGAGCACGTGCTGGTGCTGGCCGGCGCGCCGGAGACGCTGGGGGCGGCGGCGCCCGCGAGCAGCTCCGGCGAGCAGCCCCGCGCCAGGTGAGGATGGCGGTCACGTACCAGCCGCGCACCGAGGTCTACAAGTTCCATCCCCTGGTGGTGTTCACCGCGGTGCTGGCCGCCTTCCTGGTGCAGGTCTTCCTCCCGCCCACTTCCTTCTTTCTCCTCTTCGACCTGCCGTTCCTGATGGTGATTTACTTCGCCTTCAGCCGGCGCAACCCTTCGATGGGCCTGGTGCTGGGATTGGTGGTGGGGGTGACGCAGGACCTGTTGAGCCACAACCCGGTGGGCCTGTACGGGATGGCCAAGACCCTGGTGGGCTACGCGGCCTCGTCCTTGAGCGCGCGGATTGATACCGACCGGCCCATCCCGCGCCTGCTGCTGATCTTCGGCTTCCTGCACTTCCACCAGATCGTCTACGCCTCCATCGAGCGGCTGCTGCTGGGGCAGACGGCAGAGCTCGTGAGCCTGCGGGTGCTGGAAGCCGCGCTTGTCAACGCCTTGGTGGGTGTGCTAATTTTTTCGCTGCTGGACCGCTTCCGCAGAACCACGTGAATCCGGGCATGGACCTGCACGCCGAACCCAGACTTCCCTCCCCGCGTCTCGCTCTGCTGCGCTATGGCATCGCCGCGGTGGTGGTGCTGCTGCTGGTGGGCTTCTGGCAGCTGCAAGTGGTGCGCTCCGATTACTACGCCAACCTGGCCGAGCGCAACCGCATCCGCACCCTGCCGCTGATGGCCCCGCGGGGGCTCCTCCAGGACCGCGAGGGGCGGACACTGGTCGATCACGTCCCCACCTTCAGCGTCATTCTCATCCGCGAGCACATCGGCGGCATCCAGGACTCTCTGCCCGCCATCGCCCGCGGCTTGAACGTGGAGCCGGCGGCGCTGCAGGCGCGTCTGGATGAGTTCAAAGAAGCGCCGCCCTACCAGCCCATCGTGCTCAAGGACCCGGCCACGCTCGCCGACATTGCTTTCATCGAAGCCCACCGCATTGATCTGCCCGAGCTCGAGCTCCTGCTGATGTACCGCCGCCGCTATCCCCCGGGCGGCTTCGGCGCCCACCTGTTCGGCTACGTGGGCGAAACCACGCCCGAGGAGATCGCCGCCGCGGGCTACCAGCTCGGCGACCTAGTCGGCAAGATGGGCCTCGAGCGCCACTACAACTCCATCCTGATGGGCGCGAACGGGGAGCGGCGGGTCATCGTCGACAGCCGCGGCAAGGAGGTGGACAAGCTCGACCAGAAAAAACCTGTCCCGGGCCGCCCCATCCGCTTGACGCTCGACTACGACGTCCAGCTCGCCGCCGAGCAGGCGCTGGCCGGACGCCAGGGCGCCGTGGTGGCGCTCGACCCGCGCACGGGCGACATCCTGGCGATGGTGAGTCACCCGGGTTTCGACCCCACCTTGTTCGCCACCCGCATCCCGCCGGAGCAGTGGCGGGCGTTGACCGAGGACCCGGCCAAGCCGCTGCTGAACCGCGTCATCCAGGCCCAGCTGGCGCCGGGGTCGGTCTTCAAGATCGTCGTGGCCACGGCGGCTCTCGAAGAAGGCCTGTTCGACCGGCCCTTCACGGTGTACTGCCCGGGGTGGGCCAACCACTACGGGCGCACCTTCCGCTGCTGGGTGCCGCAGGGCCACGGGCTGGTCAACCCGCACCGGGCCATTGTCGAGTCCTGCGACGTTTTCTTCTATCAGGTGGGCCGCCAGCTCGGTATCGAGCGCATCGCCCGCTACGCCCGCCTGTTCGGGCTGGGCAGCGCCACCGGCGTCGACCTGCCCTCGGAAGCCGGCGGCCTCATCCCTTCCCCGGAGTGGAAGCAGCGCGTGCAGAAGCAGCCCTGGTATGACGGGGAGACCATCTCCGTGGCCATCGGCCAAGGGCCCATCATGGTGACCCCGCTCCAGCTTGCTTACGCCGTGGGCGGCATCGCCTCGGGCGGCGTCTTCGCCCGGCCGCGCCTCCTGCTCGAGCCGGAGACGCCCCCGCAGATTCACCGCGTCTCCCTCAAGCCGGAAACCGTCGCGTTCCTGACCGACGCCCTCTGGGGCGTGGTGAACGAGAACGGCACCGGCACGGCGGCGCGCCTGCCGGAGATTGATGTGGCTGGCAAGACGGGGACAGCGCAGCTGGTGGGTTTCGACACGCTGCGGCGCGTGGGTGGCCGCCCCACGCGGACGCTCGTCGAAAACGCCTGGTTCGTCGGCCTGGCCCCGCGGCGCAACCCGGAGATCGTCGTCGTCGTGCTGCTCGAGCACGGCGAACACGGGGCCTCCGCCGCGCCGCTCGCCCGCGACGTCATCAAGGCCTACTACGACAAGAAAAACCGCGGCGGCGCCCGGCAGTTGGCCGGCCTCCCCTCGGCGGCGTCCCCGGAGAAGAACTGATGCCCCGGCGCGTCCGCTACCGCGAGCTGGACTGGTTCCTGCTGGGGCTGGTGCTGCTGGTGGCGGCGCTCGGCTTGCTCGAGATCTATTCCACTACGGTCAACCATCCTCGCTTCGCCAACATGCACGTGCGGCAGCTCTCCTGGATGGGTTTGGGGCTGCTGGTGATGCTGGTCGTGGCCCGCCTCGACTACCACACCCTGCTCGACCAGGCGCCGCTCATCTACATCGCCACCCTGGGCGGACTGGTGGCGGTTCTCTTCCTCGGTCGCGAGATGTTCGGGGCGCGGCGCTGGCTGGAGGTGGGCGGCTTCACTTTTCAGGTCTCGGAAGTGGCCAAGTGGTCTATAATTGTGGTCTTGGCCAAGTTCCTGGGCGAGCTGCGCAGCGAAACGCTCACCTGGAAGGACATGGCCAAGGTAGCCGTTCTGGCGGGGGTGCCGATCGTTTTGATCGCCGCCCAGCCGGATTTGGGAACGGCCTTGACCCTGGTTCCGATCGCAGCCACCGGGGTTTTTTTGGCCGGCCTGCGCTGGAAACACGCGGCCGCCCTGGTCCTGATGGCGGTGCTGCTGTTGCCGGTAGGGTGGTTCCTGTTGCGACCCTACCAGCGGGAGCGCGTGCTGGCTTTCGCCAACCCGGGTCACAGTCCCCAGGGCTCCGGCTACCAGACGATGCAATCGAAGATTGCCGTCGGGTCGGGAGCTTTCTGGGGGAAAGGAATGGGGAAAGGGAGCCAGAATCAGCTGGGCTTCATCCCCGTTCGCCACGCGGAATTCATCGTGGCCGCATATGCGGAGGAGCAAGGCTTCGCCGGCGTGCTGCTGGCGCTGGGCCTGTATCTTACCTTGCTGTTGCGGCTGCTGCACAACGCGGAGACCGCGGCCGACCGCTCCGGGGCGTTGCTGGTCACCGGAGTCTTCAGCCTGCTGGCCTTCCACTTACTGGTGAACGTGGGCATGGTGCTGGGCTGGATGCCGGTCACCGGCATCCCCTTGCCGCTGATGAGCTACGGCGGCTCGGCGACGCTGTCGACTTTCATGATGCTGGGCCTGGTGATGAGCGTGCGCATGCGCCGCTTCGTCAACCTGTAGCCGGCCCGGCGACTCGACCCGCTCGGGGCGGGGCGAGAGAAAGAGATTGAGCACGGGAAACGCCCAGGCCACCCCGAGAGTGCCCGGAGCGAAAACACTATGAGACTACAAGGGCAGACGGGAAGACCCGAAAGGCAAGCCGTCGCGGCGCGCCTCGGGCGCCTCTGCCCGGTGAGGAATCCGCATGTCCAAGGAAATGGTGATTTCGACCTCCCCCCACGAGACCAAGGTCGCGCTGGTGGAGGAGGGTCAAGTTGTCGAAGTCTACGTTGAGCGGGAAAAAGAGTTTGGGCTGGTCGGCAGCATTTACAAAGGCCGCGTCACCCGGGTCCTGCCCGGGATGCAGTCGGCGTTTGTAGACATCGGGCTCGACCGCGACGCCTTCCTCTACGTCTCCGACTTCTTCGAAGACCTGGAAGAGTATGAGCGGGAGGCGAGCCCCACCGAAGTCGAAGAGCCGCCCGCCGAAGCCGAGGAGCCGCCCGCCGAAGCCGAAGCGCCTCCGGCCGCCGAGCCCGGCGAAGCCCGGGCGCAGGCAGCGGCCCCCGAGGCGGAAGCGCCCGCCCCGAGCGAGCCCGCCCCCGAACCCCAGCCCGTTCACGGTGAGCCCGTTCCGGGTGAATCCGTTCACGGTGAGCCCGTTCACGCTGAACCCGTTCAGGGTGAACCCGTCGAAGAAGAGCGCCAGCCCGACTTCGTTCACCACGAGCCCCCACTGCGTCTGCCCGAGCAACGGCCGCTCGGCCGCGGACCCCAAGGCGGCCGCCGGCGTCACCGCGGCGGACGCGGCCGCCACCGCGGCGGACGCGGCCCGATGGACCGTGGCCCGATGAACCGCGGGATGGCGCCCGGAATGGACCGCGGCCCGATGGACCGCAGCCCGATGAACCGCGGCCCGATGGATCGCGGCCCGATGAACCGTGGCCCGATGGATCGCGGCCCGATGAACCGCGGACCGATGGATCGCGGCCCGATGAACCGCGGACCGATGGATCGCGGGATGGCGCCCGGAATGGCCCGCGGACCCCGCGCGCCCTACTCCAGGCCTCGCGAGCCGCAGCACCGGCCCCCGCCAGAGGGCTTCGAGCCCATCATCCTGCCCGGCGAGTCACTCGCCAAGTACCGTGACCGCCCGGCCCGGCCCCCGGCCGAGCCTCCGATCCCGAGCGAACCTCGCCGCGGGGAAGTGGTGGCCGAGGCGGTTGGCCCCGACGCTCCTCTGCCGCTGACTCCCGCCCACGAGGAAATCCGGGAGGCGGAGATCCACGAAGAGTTCCGCGCCCCGGCAACGGCGGAACCCGCGCCCGAGCCCACCACTCGGGGCGAAAGCTTCGCGGAGCCCGAGGCCCCGCCGGAGCACGAAGCCGAAGGCCCGGCGATGTCGGAGAGCGAGAGCGAACCGGCGGCGACCGAAACGACGGAGGCCTACCCCGAAGCCTCCACGCTGGCCGAGATCCAGCGCGCCCCCCAGGAAGACAAGGTCAGCCTGCCCCCATCGGTGCGCGACCGCACCGCCGGCGGCGTGGAATGGGAGCGGGGACGCGGGCGCGGACGGGGTGGCCGCGGACGGGGCCGCTTCGGGCGGCCGCGCGGCGGACGGGGCCGCGGGCCCGCGCGTCCCGGGCGCGAAGAACGGGCCCGGCCCACCGGCCGTGGACCTCGCATGCACGCCCGGCCTTCGCGGGGCCAGCCCGCCATCTCGGAGCTGCTGCGGGCCGGGCAGGAAATCATCGTGCAGATCGCCAAGGAACAGATGGGCAAGAAGGGCGCGCGCATCACCTCGCACGTCTCCCTGCCGGGGCGCTACCTGGTGTTCATGCCCACCATCGAGCACGTGGGGGTCTCGCGCAAGATCGGCACCGCCGAGGAGCGGGCGCGCCTGCGGCGAGTGCTGCTCGAGCTCAAGGGCACCATCAGCGGCGGCTTCGTCGTCCGCACCGCCGCCAGCGGCTGCACGGACGAGGACCTGCGGCAGGACATCGACTACCTGGTCAAGCTCTGGCACGACGTCCGGGTGCGGTCGGAGGAGCGCTCCTCGCCCGCCCTGCTCCACCATGACTTGAGCCTGGTGGAGCGCCTGCTGCGCGACCATTTCACCCAGGAGTACGAGAGCGTCTGGATCGACAACGAAGAAGAGTACGCCAAGGTGGTCGAGTTCGTGGCGCACTTCCAGCCCGCGCTCACCAACCGCGTCAAGCTCTACACCAAGGACGCCCCCATCTTCGACGAGATGGGCGTGCAGCGGGAGATCGACCGGGCCCTGCAGCCCAAGGTCTGGCTGAAGTCGGGCGGCTACATCGTCATCAACCACACCGAGGCGCTGGTGGCCATCGACGTCAACACCGGCAAGTACGTGGGCAAGGGCTCCACGCGCCTGGAAGACACCATCGTCAAGACCAACCTGGACGCCATCAAGGAGATCGTGCGCCAGATCCGGTTGCGCGACCTCGGCGGCATCATCATCATCGACTTCATCGACATGGAGGACCGCCGCAACCGCCACCGGGTGATGGCCGCGCTCGAGGACGCGCTGCGAGTCGACCGCTCGCCCTCGAAAGTGCTGGGCTTCAACGAGTTCGGCCTCATCGCCATCACCCGCAAGCGCAGCCGGCTGTCACTCGAGCGGCTGCTCTGCCAGCCCTGTCCGACCTGCGACGGCATCGGGATGGTCAAGTCCATTCCCACGCTTTGTTACGAGATCCAGAACGAGGCGCGCAAGATGGCGCACACCATCGACGCCCCCGAGCTCACCATCCGCGCCAACCCGGAGATCATCAAGGCCCTGAAGGCGCACGAGTCCGAGCTGGTGCACGAGCTCGAAGAGCAGACCGGGAAGAACATCATCCTCCAGCCCGACGTCACCCTGCACTTCGAGCAGTACAACATCTACTAGAAGCTTGAAGCGGGAGGCTCGGGGCGGGAAGCTTACTGGGCCAGGGTTTCCAGGATGTAGATGTCGCCGGCTTTTTCGTTGCGGGTGAAGAGCAGCTTGCGGCCGTCGGCGGTGAGGACGGGGTAGTCGAGCGTGATGCTGAAAGAGCGGTAGTTGGTGACCGCTTTGGGGGCGCCGCCCTCGAACGGCACCACGTAGATGTCCTGGTGGTTGCGGTCGAAGTAGACGAAGCGACTGTCGGCGCCCCAGACGGGGTGGGAATCTTCGCTGTCCCCGCGGCTCAACTGCCGGGGCAGGCCGCCCCCGAGCGGCGCTACCCAAACCGTACGCAGGTTGCCTTGCTGGACTTGAAAGGTCACCCACTGCCCGTCGGGCGAGCACGACGGGTCGCCGGCCGCCCCCTCGGCGATTTGAGCCACGACCTCCTTTTTCCCCGAGGCCAGCTCCACGCGGACGATGGTGCTCGGCTTTCCGCCTTCCCCCAGCACGAGATGCTTGTCGCCCGGCGACAGGCAGAAGCGCGAGCCGCCGGCTCCCCCACTGGAATGGGGGTAGACCTTGCGCGAGCTGCCCGTCGCCGTCTCGTATTGCCAGATGGCCTCACTGGTGGAATAGAACAGTGACTTTCCCTCCCAAGACCAGCGAGAAGCGATCCCCGCTTCTGGCTCGGGGGTGGTGGTGACTTGCGTTAGGCTACCGTTCTCCCGATTCAAGACCCACAGATGGTTCGAACCCAGACGATTGGAGCCGAAGGCAAGCCATTGTCCGTCCGGCGAGGGCCGCGCCGAGTCCTCCACGGTGGTCTCGGTGGTGGCGCGCAGCGCGCGGCCCGACTTCAGGTCGTGCTCCCAGAGATCGGCAGTGTAGCTCAAGGTACTGTAGGCCAGGCGTTTCCCCGAGGGATCCGGCCGCGCGTTGAGGTCCGCCCGGCTGCCCGAGGTCACCTGCACGGGCTCCCCGGTGCGACCATTCTCAAGCCGCGCCTTCCAGAGATTCATCTGCCCGGCGTGGTCGGAGGAGAAGTAGAGCCACCGGCCGTCGGGTGACCAGGCGGGCGCCAAGGCAACTCGGTTGGGCTCGCTGATGCCCCGGGGCTCGCCGCCTTCGACTGAAACCACATAGACCCGCAGGTTCCCGGGCTGGCCTGCGACGAACGCTACCCACTTCCCGTCCGGCGACCACGCCGGTTGCGTCACCACCATCTCCTGCAAGCGGGTCAGACCCAGGGCACGTCGCTCGCTGGCCGTGTCGACTTCCTGAACCCACAAATCCCAACCCCCTTCGCTCAACCCCTGGTAGACGAGCTTCTGCCCGTCGGGCGACCACGCGGGATAATA
>MEKM01000010.1:15402-16669 GCA_001766965.1 Acidobacteria bacterium RIFCSPHIGHO2_01_FULL_67_28
TGACCCAGACATCACCATTGCGCCCGGCAAAGAACAGCGTCCAGATCCCCATGTTGAGCAAAGCCGCCAGCCGCTTCTCCGGCCGGGCGCGGGCCGACACAAAGGCGAGGCGGCTGCCGTCGGGTGACCAGGCCGGCTGGGCGTCGTCGGCGTCGGAATCGGTCAGCTTGATCGCCCGCCCGCCGCCGACTTGCTGCACGTAGATGTCCAAGTTGCCGGCAGCATCCGAGACGTAAGCCAGAGAGCGCCCATCGGGCGACCAGGTGGGTGACTCCTCCAAACCCGGCAGCGCTGTTAGCTGCACCATCCGCGTGGACGCCGGCGGCCCCGCCTTTTGCCCCATGCTTCGCCAAAGCAAAGCCGCGAAGACAAGAACCACCACCAAAACGACGGCGCTGCCCAGCCGCAAGCCTCGCCGGCTCCAAAGCGCGGCCGTGGCCGGCCTGGCTGCTTCCGCTGCGGGTTCGGCCAGCCGGCCGCTCTCCAGGTCGCGCCGCAGCCGACGCAAGTCCGCCGCCAGCTCGTCCATCGCCTGATAACGGAAGGCGGGGTCTTTCTCCAGGGCCTTGTTGACGAGGTTCTCGACCTCCACCGGCAAGCTGCCCGCCAGGGTTCGCACCGGCCGCGGGTCGTCGCGCAGGATGGCCGCCGAGGTGCTGGCCGCCGAATCCCGCAGGAACGGCGAACGCCCGGTGGCCATCTCGTAGAGCACGGCCCCAAAAGAAAAAATGTCGCTGCGCGGATCCACCTCGTGGCCCTGCAACTGCTCCGGGGACATGTAGGCCACGGTGCCGACGACCTTGCCGGCATCGGTCGAGACCTGCCCGGTGACGGTGGCTTCCCCACTGTGTGAGGGCTTCAGCTTGGCCAGCCCGAAGTCGGCCACCTTGATGTAGCCGTCCTCGCTCACCAGCAGGTTTTCCGGCTTGATATCGCGGTGGATAATACCGGCGCGATGCGCTCGCGCCAGGGCCTCGGCGACCGGCAACGCCAGCGCGAGCAGTCTGTTCAAGGTTAATCCGCGTTTCTGCAAGCTGACCCGCAGCGACTGCCCGGGGACGTACTCCATGGCGATGAAGCGCCGCCCCCCGGCTTCGCCCAGCTCGTATATGGAAACGATGTTCGGATGGTTGATGGAAGAGGCGAGCTTGGCCTCGCTCAAGAAGCGCTGCAAGCGGTCCTCTTGCGAGGCATACTCTTCCGGCAGGAGCTTGATGGCCACGCGCCGGCCGAGCTGGGTGTCCTCGGCCAAGTACACGACACCCAT
>MEKM01000010.1:16699-18173 GCA_001766965.1 Acidobacteria bacterium RIFCSPHIGHO2_01_FULL_67_28
CCCATCCCGCCTTCACCCAACTTTTCCTGGATACGATAGTGCCCGAGCGTCTGGCCGATCAAGAAGCAATCCCCCACGCCGCGCCAGCCATCTTAGAGTGAGTCGCGCGCAACGTCAACGCGTCTCTAGAGGGAGCGACGCAGGATGGGGCGGGTCGCGGAGCGGCGGGCCACTTCGCGGAAGCCGGCGCGGCGGAAAACAGACACCGTGCCCGTGTAGACAAACGGGTCGGCCCAGCGACCGCTTCTCGGGTCCACCGGGTAGCCTTCGAGAATCCGCGCGCCGCGCCTGCGGGCGTAGGCAGCCGCGGCCTTGAGCAGCTTCACCGACAATTCCCGGCCGCGAAAGCCCCGCGCCACAAAGAAACACACGACCGACCAGACGGGTTTCTCATCCACCGGCTTCAGCGTCCGCGCCCGCTCGAGGGCGGAATAGCTCGCGCGCGGCCCGAGGGCGCACCAGCCGACCGGCCGGCCGCCCGCATAGGCGAGGAGTCCCGGCGGCGGGCCGTTCTTGACGATGCGCTTCAGCGCCCGCTTGTTCCCCGGGCCGCGTTGCCGGTTGAACCGCGCCCGCTCCAGCCGCCACCACATGCACCAGCAGCCGCCGCAGGCGCCCCGCTCGCCGAACAGCGCTTCCAGGTCCGGCCAGCGGCTCGGGGTCAGCGGGCGGAACGCCAACCGCGAAAGCCCCGGCTTGCTTGCAGCGCTTTTCACGGCTCCACCCTCACCTCCGGCACCAGGCGCAATCGCTCTTGCCTGTCATTCCGAGCCCTTGCCTGCCTTGGCGGCGAGGAATCTGCATGTCCGGCGAATCCAGATCTCTCGCTACGCTCGGGATGACAACGTAGGGCATGATACGCTTCCCAGGCATGAACCCGGAGGCCAAACAGGAAAACCTCCGGCGCGGGCTCGAGCTTTTCAACCAGCGGCGGTTTTTCGACTGCCACGAGGCGCTGGAAGCCATCTGGCTCGAAGAGTCCGAGAGCGAAAAGCCTTTCTACCAGGGACTCATCCAGGTGGCCGCCGGCTTCCATCAACTCCTGGAGAAGCGCAACCCCAAAGGGGCGCTGTCGCTCGTCGGTGCCGGCGCCGAAAAGCTCCGCCGCTACCCGCCCGATAGCCACGGCCTCGACGTCGCCGGGCTGCTCCGCGCGCTCGAACCCTGGCTCGCCCACCTCGCTGCGCACGGGCCTACCGACGACCCGCCTCTCCCCCTCCTCCGCCCGTCAAGGTAGAAGCGGACGGCAACAGGGTGTCATTCTGAGGAGCCCGAAGGGCGACGAAGAATCCCAAACCTAGCCACCCGCTCCGTTTGAGATTCTTCGTGGTTCGACTTTCGCTCACCATCCCGAGCGACAGACGAGGGACTTCGCTCAGAATGACACGAAGGAGTGGCCCTAAACGTCTAGTTAGCCGGGGCCGGCTCGACGATGAGGCGCCCCTTCATGCTGCCGTGGCGCCAGCCGCAGCGG
>MEKM01000011.1 GCA_001766965.1 Acidobacteria bacterium RIFCSPHIGHO2_01_FULL_67_28
CGTTTCTCACCGCTGTGGTCTTGTGGGTGACCCCGGGCGCGCTGGCGCTGGCGCGGGGAGCGAACGACCCGCTCGCCCGCGCCGTCGGTGAGCGCCTGGACGAAGGCGTGGCGGCGGTGCTGGCCGCTTCGCTGCTGTTTCTCCTGCCGGTTGCGTGGACGCCGCCGCGCGGCGCGCTCGGCTGGGCCGACGCGGTCAAGATTGATTGGGGAACCATCCTGCTCTTCGGCGGCGGCTTGAGCCTGGGCACGCTGATGTATTCGACCGGGCTGGCCGAGCGGCTGGCGCACGGGCTGCTCGGCGCCAGCGGCGAGCCGAGCCTGTGGGGCATCACCGCCGTGGCCACCGCCTTCGCCATTCTCATCACCGAGACCACGTCGAACACCGCCGCGGCCAGCATGGTGGTGCCGGTGGCGATTGCGGTGGCGACGGCGGCGGGGGTCTCGCCAGTGCCGCCGGCGCTCGGGGCGACACTGGGCGCCAGCCTGGCATTCGTCCTGCCGGTCTCGACCCCGCCGAACGCCATCGTCTACGGCTCGGGGCGCGTATCGCTGCTCGCGATGATGCGGGCGGGGGCGCTCTTCGACCTGCTGGGCTTCGGGGTGATCCTGCTTCTGCTGTGGACGCTCTGCCCGCTGCTCGGGCTGCTCTAGGAGCCGGACTTGTAGAGGCGCTCGACCCGCTCCACCGTCTCCTTCAAAGCGGCGTAGAACTCCTGTAGCTCGGGCGAATCGATGGTGAGCTCGTTGGTGTCGATGTCGGAGCGGATGTGCTTAAACATCTCGTTGGCGCGCTTGACGCGGAAGCGGGCGATCTGCTCGCTCACCTCGAACTGGGCGTTCGGGTTGCTCGACAGCAGCGCCCAGACGGTCATGCGGGTGTGGTCCACCGCCATCTTGAAGTCTTCCAGCACGGCCACCGGCACTTCGCTCGCCGACAGCCGCTCCTCGATTTCGACCAGCGCCTGTTTCAGCTGCTGCACCTGCTCGACGATTTTCTCTTTGTTCATGCGCCCACCGGCCCGGACGGATTCAATAGATTGTGGGCGATGGTAGGGGAGCGGCGAGAGAGTTGTCAATCCTTCCGGCGAAAAGATAGACTCGCGCTTCTATGCTGACGCTGTTTTTCCTGCTCGCCGGCCTGCTGGCCGTCCAGAGCCTGATCGCGCTCCAGGACGGCCCGCGCTTCCTCGCCTTCGTGCGCCGGCGGCTCGGGCAGCCGCTCGCCGACTACGCGCCTCCGGCCACGGTCATCTGCCCCTGCAAGGGATTGGACGCGGACCTCGAAGCCAACCTGCGCGCCCTGCTCGCCCAGGATTACCCCGATTACGAAGTGGTGTTCGTGCTGGCAGCGGCCGACGACCCCGCGCGCGCCGTCTGCGAGCGGTTGGCGCGCGCTGGGCGCGTGCCTGCCCGCGTCGTCATTGCCGGAGCGCCCGTCGGCCGCGGCGAGAAGGTGAACAACCTCCTCGCCGGCGTGGCGGCGGCGCGGCCGGCGAGCGAAGTTTTCGTCTTCGCCGACTCCGACGGCCGCCCGGCGCCGGGCTGGATTCGCACGCTCATCGCGCATCTCGCCGAGCCGGAAGTCGGCGCCGCCAGCACCTTCCGCTGGTACATTCCCGACCGCGACTTCCTCTCCGGCTTGCAGTCGGCCTGGAACGCTCCGGCCGTGACCTACATGGGCGAGTGGAAGCGCAACTTCTGCTGGGGCGGCGGCACCGCCCTGCGCCGGCAGACCTTCGAAGAGATTGACGCCCGGCGCTACTGGGCCGGCTGCGTCTCGGACGACTACATGCTGACGCGGGCGCTGCGCGAGCACGACCGTCGCATCGTCTTCGTCCCCCAGGCGCTCGTCGCCACGCACCACCCGACGACTTGGGCGAAGCTCTGGGAGTGGACCCTGCGGCAGATCCTCATCACGCGGGTCTACGAGCCGCGCCTGTGGTGGCCGGCCACCGGCGTCCACGTCTTCTACTGCGGCGTGCACTTGTACGGCTTGGCGCTGGCGCTGATGTTGCTGGCGTCGTCCTGGCAGACGAGCCTGGCGATTCTGCTCACCGTGGGCGCGATTTCCGCCATCACCGTGGCGAAAGGCGTCTACCGGCTGGCGTCCGTCCTGCTGCTCCTGCCCGAGCACGGCGAAGAGCTGCGGCGCACCTGGTGGAGCCCGACCTTGCAGGCGGCGTTCGTCCCCTGGCTGCTGGCGGCGAATTTTGTCGGCTCGGCTTTCATCCGGCGGCTCACCTGGCGCGGCGTCACCTACGAGCTGCGCTCCCCCTGGGAGACTCGGGTGCTCACCCGCTGATTCTGTGGTCGTTTTGGTAGCGGCGACGAAGCCGAAGGCTTCGTCGTCGGCTTGTTCCGAGAAAGCCGACGAGGAATGTGGAAGACCACATTCCTCGCCGCTACTCTTCGGTCTTGGAGTTCTAACTAGCCGGCGACGAACAGCGGGTAGTGGCTGGCCGCCGCCATGAAGAAGAGCATGGCGATGGAGAGCCAGGCGTTGGCCCGCGAAGCGAGGAAAGCGCGCCGGGCCAGCACCGCCGATTCGGGCGGAATGGCCGTGCCTTTCTCGGCGTTCTCTTTCGTCCAGCCGATGAGGCGCTTCTGGATCGGCCAGATGATGCCCCAGACGTTGAGCATCATGAACAGGCCCAGCCCGCCGCCGACCCCGATGGAGACGACCCGGTTGCTGACGTTCTCGTAGGCGGTGACGTGGTGAACGATGACGCCGCCCATCAGCGCGGCCAGCACCAACACCACCGCGCCGAAGACCCAACCGTTCTTGGCCAGCGCCGGCAGTCGAACCAGGAAGTACTGGATGGCCCAGGTCACCGCCACCACCGCGAACCACAGGCCCGCCGTCGTCCAGGTGCGACTGCCCGGGTCGTTGGGCGGCTCGGTGTCCAGGATGAGCAGCCAATAGACGAACCCGGCCAGCACCGTCACCACCGCGCCCCAACGGAACCACCACAGCGCCCGCGGCATAAGCGCCGGCACGACTTTCCCCTTGGTGGGGCCGTCCAGCGCTTTCATCAACGGCACGTTGACCAGGTTGAAGAAATAGAGCAGCCCGATCCAGGTGATGCCGGCCACGAAGTGGATCCAGCGCAGCACGAGCTGCACATTGGAACCCAGGTCGCTCGGCGGCAGCACCTTGGCTTGCAGCCAGAAGAGCAGGGCGAATGCATCAATCATCGCGCCTCCTTCGACGAGAGGGGAGTGCAGGACAAGCTTGAATTCATTCGCGAACCCCGACGGCGCCTAGCCTACCTAAGCGCCCTGTCCCTGTCAAATCACCCCGTCGGGCTCCCCCGCGCCGGCGGCACCCGCGGGTAGCACAAGAGGAACAACGCCACCGCGCCCAGGAAGAACGGCGCCGCTTCTTCGCGCGCGCCGCCAAGCATCCGCACCACGAAGCCGTAGAGTGCCACCGCTTCCGACAGGGTGTAGCTAAGGATGTAATGAAAGCGCAGCCGGGCGAGGCGCTGGCTGAAGTCGCCGCTCGCCTCCGCCAGCAACGGCGGGATGCGAGAGAAGCGGAAGTAGAGCACGACGACTCCGCACGCGGCGGCCAGGGCTGCCAAGAGGGTCTTCTCCATACCTGACTCGCGGGGCTCGACATTCGCGGCCAGCATCTCCAGCACCAGCCAGTACAACCCCACGGTGCCGAACAGGGTGAAGTAGAGAATCTTCAGGAAGCGGCTGAAGGCCGCCGGGTCAGTCGGAGCCGAGCCGGGCGGATAATGCATGGCGTTATTTTCGTTGCGCGGGTTTCTTTGTCCAGTAGAATCTTGCCGCCATGCTCACGACGATTGTTTTCGCCCTGACGCTCGCGATGATTGCCGCGCACGCGGGCGAGTGGGTGCTTCTCGGGCGGGTGGCGCGGGCGGCGCGCACCGGCGTCCCGGTGCGCTCTTCGCTCACCGGCTTCCTGGGCCTGATGAACTTCCTGCGCTTCGAGGCCTTCTACTACGTCGCGCTCTTCGCCTTCTGGCTCTTCACGGAATCGAACGTGCCCGGCGTGGCGGTGTTCTTGCTCGGAGCGGTTCACCTCGGCGGCTGGGTGGCGCTCGAGCGCAAGCACTCGCTCCCGCGCCTGGAAGAAGTGGCGGCGCGCGCGACCGCCGAGCCGGGCACGAGCGGACGGCGCCTGCGGCAACTGCTCATGGGCGTCGCCGCTTTCGACGCCGCCGAAGTCGTCGTTCTCGCCTTCATCGCCTACCGCCTGGCAACGGCCGGGTAGCGCAGGATGGCCCGCAGGGCCTTCCTGCGGCCTTTTCCAAGAACCGCAGGTAGCCCCTCGACTTCGCTGGGGGCAACCTGCGCTACCCTTCTCTAGTCCGCTGCCTAGCAAAGAGCCTGTCATCCTGAGCGCAGCGAAGGATCTCAATCGTAGCCTGCAAGAGGTTTGAGATTCCTCGCTCCGCCCTTGGGATTACCTTGAACGGATTCCAGGTGAACGGGCTCCGCTCAGAATGACAGAAAAGGCTTAATCGATCCGGGCGATCTGGTTGTTGTCGGTGCCGGAGGGCCCGCTAACGGCGAGCCAGAGCGTGCCGTTGGCGTCGCGCACCATGTGGCGGACGACGCTCTTCGGCGACGGCATCGGGAAGGTCTCGAAGCTTTCGGTCTTCGGGTCGAAGCGCACCATCTTGTTGGCGCCGGCTTCGTTGTACCAGACGCCGCCGTCGGCGGCGACCGCGATGCCGTAGGGCCGCGACTCCGGCCCGGAGGGCGACGCCCACTCCTTCCACTCTTGCGTCTTCGGGTCGAAGCGCGCCAGCTTCCCGGCGCGGTACTCGCTCACCCAGAGGTAGGCGCCGTCGGTCGCCAGCCGCCGCGGGCCGGAGTCGGGCGTGGGCGTTGGGTACTCGTCAATATGGCTCGAGCCGGGCGTGATGGCGCCGAGCTTGCCCGCCGCCAGTTCGCAGAACCACATCCGCCCGTCGGGCCCGGCGATGATGCCGTAGGGCCGCGCCGCCGGCGTCGGCACGGTGAGCTCCTTCATGTTGAAGTTCTCGACGTTGAAGCGCACCACGAGGTTCGACTGCTGCGCGGTGAACCACAAGCGCCCATCGGGTCCGAACGTGGGCGTGTGCGGGTCGCGCGCCGTCGGCGTTTTGAATTCCCGGAAGCGGCCGGTGTGCGGGTCCAGCCGGCCGATCTTGCCGGCGGAGTTTTCGGTGAACCAGATGTTGCCCTTGCTGTCGGCGACCAGGCCGTGCGGACCGGAGTCGGGTGTGGGCACGGGGAATTCTTCGAAATTTCGACTGGCCGGGTCGAACATGCCGATGAGGTTGGCGCGCTGGCCGGTGTACCAGACGCGCCCTGCGGGGTCGACCGCCGGGTCGTGCGGGAGCGACCCCGGCGTCGGCACCACGTATTCGGTGATGCGGCCGGTGAGAGCGCCGGAAGCGGCCAAGGCCAGGCCCAGCGCCAAGATCGAAACTCGAAGAGGGAAAAAGGAAACCCGGTCACTGTCAGTCGTCATAGCACTTCTTTTATCGTCAAGTGCTTGCGCATTTCATTGAGGTCCGAGGACCACTTGCCGTCCCACGAAATCTCAAGAACATATGGTGACCTCGACGTGAAGTTGTCAGCGGACGCAACTACGTTGATGCGCATAGCTTCGTTCTGAGAAAGAAAGCCTCGAAAATTATTGGGATAGACATAGAGAGCTAGCTTGAATTGCTGGCTTCCTTCGTCAAGAAAGCCAAGGTCGCATACTTCTTCGGTACGAATGTTCTGAACTAATTCGCGGAAGTTGGGGAAGGACCAGGTTAGCTGTACGGGCACTACCAGCGGTTCGGGTACAAAAGAACCATCTGCTGCTTTTTTTGCGAGGCCGGTACAGAGGATTCGCGTGCGTCTAGCCAGTGCCCACCGTCGTTTGTTTTCAACTTTGATGTGATAGTAGATTGTTCGGATACTGGTCTGCCATTTCGTTAGATCCCCCTGGGGGTTGTGGAGTGTGAACTGCAGCTCCGGTCCGGCTATCCAATCCCGGATTTTTTCGCCCCAAATGGCAAGGATGGCAACAGCTACTGTGCCAACAGCCGCAAAAACTTGTGCGACTATCTCTATTGTGGTGCTTCTCATTGCACGCCACCGCAAGGTTTCCCAGTGGTGGTGAAAGCATACAACGGAAAAAG
>MEKM01000012.1 GCA_001766965.1 Acidobacteria bacterium RIFCSPHIGHO2_01_FULL_67_28
TTGTCCACATCGGTGGCCGAGACGGTGAAGCTAAGCAACTGGTCTTCGTTAGTGACCTGGGGCCCGGGGACGGTGAGCACGGGCGGGTCGTTGACCGGGTTGACGGTGAGCGAGACGGTGGCCGGGGCGCTGGTGAGCGAGGCGTCGCTGACCGTGAAGGTGAACGCATCCGAGCCGTTGAAGTTGGCGGCCGGGGTGTAGGTCAGGTTGGGGGCGAGGCCGGAGAGGATGCCATTGGCGGGGTTGCTGGCCACGGTGAAGGTCAGCGGGTCGCCGTCCGGGTCCGAGCCGGTGAGGGTGATGCCCACGGTCCCATCCTCGTCGGTGATGGCGGAGTCGCCGTTGGCCACCGGCGGGTTGTTTGGTGCTGCCTGGACCTGCATCTGGAGCAAGGCGGTGCGCTCCAGGTTGTTGCGCCTGCCGATGACCTTGATATCGAAAGAATCCGTCGGAACCACGAAACCCGGCGTAAAGGTGAGAGAAGTCGAGGTCCCGGCGGGGACGGTGGAGCTGCCAAAGCTGGCGGAGACGTCCACGTCCGGGGGTAGCCCGTCCACGCTAAGCTGCACGGACTCGGTGAAGCCCCCCAGCGGCTGCACCGTAACATTGATGGTCACGGGCGGGGCGCCGGCGGTAAGGGTCGCTCCCGTGGGGTCGAGCAGAATGGCGAAATCGGGGCTGAACCCCTGGCTGCCGGTGCCGCTGCCGGTGGCCACCACCTGGCTGGAGAAGTCGGTGATGAGCCACTGTTCGGAGTCGGTCTCCCGGTAGAGGTGCATGCGCAGGGTGAGCTGCTCGGTGCGTGTCTGGATGAGAGTGGGGGCGGCGTCGGTCGAGAAGGCGACGTCAAAGGTCACCTGGTAGTTGGCGTCGTCGCGCAGGATCTGGCGGTTGTCGATGCGGGAATAGACACGCACCTCGCTGGCATCCTGCAGGAATGTCTGGATGCTCTCAAAGAGCACGGGATAGGCGCGGAAGTCGACGCTGAAGCAGGACATAAACTGGTTGACGTCCTGGGCTTCGTACCCCCCGACCAGGCAGTTGGGAATCAGCTCGTCTGAATTCGGCAGCCCGCGGACCTCGAGGTCGAGTTCGACGCGAGCGCTGTGGCGGTCGTCGTCAAAGACGCGCAGCCGGACGCGCCGGGATCCGGCCTGGAGCTGCCAGGTGTCCAACTCGAAAGTGGGGCCGCTGCCCCGGATGGAGGTGCCTGGCACGTCCCAATCGAACTCGGTGATGGGGTGGCCGTCGGAGGAAGTGGATTCCGTCCCGCTCAAGCGCAGCAAGGCGCCCTGCGCCACCTCGAGGCGGCCGGTGAGGAGCGGCAGGGGCGGCTGTTGCGGGTCGAAGTACCACTCGCCGGTGATGACGGCGTCGGGCGGCAAGTGGACGTCGAGGGCTCGGGAAGAGCCTTCGCCGGGGGCCACGACGAGGAACCGGCCCTCGCCTACCGTTTCTCCACCCGCCCACACTGTAAAGGTATAGCGGCCGGGCGGGACGTCTTCGGCGACGTTCACATTGACGCCCAGGCCCTGCTCGCTGCTGGCCCCGAGTGTGGCCGAGAGGCCGTCGTGGCTGAAGCTGAGGCCCGTGATTCCGGTGAGGTCAATGCCGCTCAACACCGCCGCCAGGCTGGCGCCGGGCTGGGCGCTCGCCGGCTGCAAGCTGGCGCGGGGCAAGGAGGAAGTCTGGGCGTAGGCGTTGTCGAGATCCTCTTCGGTGGCGTCTTCCGGAGGCCCGGGGGGCTGGTTCTGCAGGACGCGGGTCTTCTTCCCGGGCTTGAGGAACACGCTGCCGGGGATAGTGGGGTTATTGGAGCTGACGGCGACGATGCCGTTCAAGGCGATGACCACGGTCTCGGTAGGAGTGGCCTCCAGGTACTCGCCGGTGCCGATGACGCCGGCGACCGCGGTGGGAGTGCGGACGGTGAACTCACCGTCGGGCCGGGTGCGTTTGACGACGTCGGCGCGCACCTTGCCGTAGATCAGTTCCAGCTGTGACTGCTCGGAGGCTGCATCCTGCTGGAGGATTTTCAATTGGGCCTGCGAGCCGATGTTCAGGACGGAACCGTCGGTCAAGGTGAGGCGCACGCGCCCACCCTGCTCGGTGCGGATTACGTCCTCCCACTGGACGGCGGCGCCCTTCTTGGCTTCGATGGGGGCGCTGCGGCCGCGTTGGATGAAATCCTTGGGGATGAGGGCGGTGATGCTGCCCGCGGCCTGCGGGGCGTTCTGCGCCGCCAGGGAACTGGCGAGGGCCACCGCCGCCAGAGCCAAGCAGAGAACCCCGGCCAGCGCTGTGCGGCGCTGTCGTTGAGTGCGGCGCCCGCGTTTTGTGGTGTGGTTGTTCATATGTCTCGCCCGGATCCGGGCCGTCTGCCCGGAGCCGCGCCTAATGGGTCCCTTTCGCCATCACCTCGGGCCCTTCACTCGGTCGCAAGAAGCGGTAACGGTCGATCCGCGCGGCCACGCCTACGTGGCGCGGGTCGTCCGCGGTCGGCTCCACACGGACGATGCTGCCCACGCAGTGGAGCAGCACGCTTCCGGCCGGAGCGCCTTCGACCTGCAGGCGGACGTAGAACTCCACCTTGCTATCCACGGGCAGGTCGCGCTCGAAGAGGAAATAGAGTCCCGTGGCGCTGATGTCGCGGATGGTGGCGGGCTCCTGGACCTCTCCGCTGTTCTCCTGCCACTTCACTTCCAGCGGGAGCGCCAGGGGGAAGCGCTGTGCCCGCCTGCGTTCGTCAGTCGTGAGCATGTCGGCAGTACCTCGTTTCAGTAGTTTCCATTGACCGGGAACGTGCCCCCAACCGCCCTCGCCAGCACCCCCGGAACCAGGCCATCATCAGGGATGACCTTGGAGGAGTCAATGCGAGGGGAGACACACTCGCACTGGGAAGTCATCCATCTGCTAGGACCCTGCTCCTAGTAGCGAACTATGACGATAGGGCTATTACATAACTACTTCATAAATAAAGGATTATCTACTTCTTGTGGCTGTCTCTCTTGGAGCCCAGGGGAAGAAGCGGGAAAACGCTCTCGGAGGCACGCTGCAAGTCGGCCAGCGAGTCGATTTCAACCCAGGGGAGGCCTTCGGTGAGGGTGAAGGTTGCGGGAAAGCCTTTGGCGGCCAGGGCAGGCACGCAGGCGGTGAAATAGGCTTGGCGGTTTTCTTCGCGAGCGACGAGCGAGCCGAGGACGTCCGGCAACGCGGCGGCGGCTCGTGCGGAAAAGCGGGCGATGCCGAGGAAGGTGCCGAACATCTTCGCCCGGGGAATGCTCTTGCTGATTTCGACCACACGGTCGTCCTCGACGCGGGCCTTCATGGTTTCTTCGACCAGAGCGCGGTCGAGCGCGACGCCAACGTCGGCACGGCTCTCGAGACAGGGGCCGAGGATGGCGGGGTGAAAGAGCAGATCAGTGTGCAGGCAGACAAAGTCGCGCCCGGCAAACTCCCGCCGCGCCGCCCACAGGGAGTGCAGGTTGTTGGTGGTGGCGTACTCGGGATCGTGGAGGGTGCGCAGCCTGGGATAGCGGCGGGTGATTTCGCCGGCAGCGTGGCCGGTCACGACGAGAATGTCCTCGACCCCGTGAGTGGCCAAGGCCTCGAGCTGGTAGTCGAGCAGCGGCCGGCCGCCCACTTCGAGCAGGCACTTGGGAAGATTGTCGGTGAGCGGCCGCAGGCGGCTGCCGGTGCCGGCGGCGAGCAGGACGCCGAGGATGTCGCGCGCCATCAGCGCAGGGCGGCGCCGCGCACGGCGCGCTCGAAGCGCGCGCGCAGCTCGACCGGGTCGAGCGGGAGGCGGGGCGTGTCGGGCTCGTTGCCGGGCTCGACCCGCAGGTGGCGCACCTGGAAGCCGAGGTCGGCGAAAGTCACCGCGGCCGAGCAGGTGGGCTGGTCGCCGGTCGAGGCGTAGGTGCCGTTGTCGAGGATGACGTGCTCGAGGTTCTTGAGCTTCAGGTGGCGCGCCAGGGCCAGGCTCCCCAGGCTCATCAAGGCGGCGCCGTCGCCGTCGAGCACCACCACCTTGCGCTCGGGATGCGCCAGCGCCAGCCCGAGGCCGAGCGGGAGCGCGCAACCCATCGAGCCGCACATGTAGAAGTTTTCCGGGCGGTCGCGCACCATGAACAGCTCGCGGCTGATCATGCCGGTTGTGGCGACGACCAGCTCGTCGGTCCAGCCGGCGGCCAGCTTGCGGATGGCTTCTAGGCGTCGCACTTCGGGTCCCGCACCAGGGTGTAGTCGTCGTAGCGCAGCAGCTCGAGCAGGGGCACCGCGACCTTCCCCATTTGATGGTGCTCGAAAGGCTCGGTGCGCAGGCTGATGAGCAGGTGCACGTTCATCCCGTAGGGCTGGAGCAGCGAGGTGATGGGGTTGACCAGGTGGCCCAGCCCGGAGCTTTGCAGGTAGACCACCGGCTTGCGTCCGCCCATGGCCGCCCCGGCGGCCAGGGCCAGGGCCACGTCCTCGCGGGGCGCCGGAATAAACGGGTGCGGGGCGTCGGCTTCGAGGTCGCGCAGGAAGGGCTTCAGGCCCGAGCAGGGCACCCCGATGAAGAAGTCATAGCCTTGCCGGCGGAGCTCGGCGTAGAGCCCGACGCTCGTGGCTAGAGTCGTATCTGCTCGCATACCTTGACGTAGTCTTCGTAGGTGTCGACTTCCATCCAGCCTTTGTAAATGTCGACCGCCGCCACGGGCAAGCCCTGGTCAAGCAGTTCCTGCACAAGATCCACCAGGGTGGCCTGCTCGAACCGCTCCGCTTCATGGAAAGGATGCTGGTTCAAGCTCTTGGTCAAACGGTGATAGGTGTCGCGCAGGATGCGCGTGCCGCGCGGAGAGAACAGCGCCATCCCGATGAACTCGGCCTGCGCCTGCGCCGGCTCCAGGCGCCGCCCCAGGCGGGTGACGCGGTTGCCAGCCGTCGGCAGGAAGCGGTTCTTGAAGAGCGGCGAATGCTGCGTGACCACGAGCTCCGGGTGGCTGACCGGATGGACGACGCCGCGCTCGTAGTTTTCCCGCCAGGCGTGGTCAACGACGAGCGCGATGTCGG
>MEKM01000013.1:0-346 GCA_001766965.1 Acidobacteria bacterium RIFCSPHIGHO2_01_FULL_67_28
GCCTTGGCCTTGATGGACTGCTTCTTCCCGCCGGCCTCGACTTCGAGGCCGCCGCCGCCCGTGAGCCGCCCGAAGCCGGCGAGCACCTCCACCTTGTTTTTCTTCGCCAGCATCCCGAGCCCCTGGGCGTGCTTGCTCACCACCTCGCGCTTGCGCTCCATCATTTTCTTCCAGTCGAGCGAGGCGCCCGTAACCTTGATGCCGAACTCGCCCGCCCGCTGGATGTAGTCGTAGATTTCCGCCTGGAAGAGCAGGGCTTTGGTGGGGATGCAGCCCACGTGCAGGCAAGTGCCGCCGAGCTTGGCGTCCTTTTCGATGAGCGCGGTCTTCAAGCCGTACTTGGCGG
>MEKM01000013.1:370-3681 GCA_001766965.1 Acidobacteria bacterium RIFCSPHIGHO2_01_FULL_67_28
TCAAGCCGTACTTGGCGGCGCGGAAGGCGGCGGTGTAGCCGCCCGGGCCGCTGCCGATGATCGCTACGTCATACGTGCTGTCTGCCACCGTTCACCTCCGCAGGGAAACACGCGTCGAGGCCATCAAGGAAAAACCTCACTTTATCAGCCAAGTTGCAGGGGGGCAAGGGGTGGAGGAACGAGCCAAAGGAAAAACAATAACGACTCACCACAGAGGACACAGAGGGCACAAAGAGACGCCGCACGGGTCAATTCGTCAGGGCGAACGTGACGGAGACGGAGGCGCGGATGCTGATCTGTCCGAGAGCGACAGAGCCGTAGAGTTCGTCGGAGGCCTCCCCGACGCTCTGCATGACATTCTGGGACATGCCACCCGCGCCGCCTCGCCAGCCGGAGTAATAGCCCCAGCCGGCGCCCCCCTCTGTGACTTGGAGCGGGGCCCCAACCCTTGCGCCCAGTACGGCAGCCATCTTCTCGGCTTTTTCGCGGGCAGCCTGGAGGGCCAATTCGCGGGCCTGTTCCCTGTATTTCTTGAACTCGGTGGTTTCGAAGCTCAAATTGTCAATGTTGGTGACGCCGGCCTGCAATGCAACAGTAAGCAGTTGCTCGATCTTGGCGGGGTCGTTGAGAGTGACAGCAAAGGCGTTGTTGACGAAATAGCCCAGGAAGTCCTCGGGCGTCCGGCGGTTGGAATCTCGGTAGCGTGGCGCGATGGAGAGGTGAGCGGTCTGTATTTCTTTGAGGTCCGCACAGCAGCTGGTGATGGCTTTGATGGCGAGCTGGAGAATGCGGTCGTTAGATGATTTGGCCTTTTCGAGGTTGGGATCCATGGTTTCGATTCCAAGTGTAACCACCACCCGGTCGGGGCTCACCTTGACGACCGCTTCGCCGGAAACAGTGATCTTGGGCTGAGGCTCTCCGGCTCGGGCCAAGGTGCCGCTTAGAGTTACCGCTAGTGTGAGTAGAAAGAAGAAAAGGTTCCTCATGGCGAACCTCCGAAGGAATCCACTAGGGGGCATTGCGGCGTATCGTAGGGGAGCCCCCCACCGGATGTCAATGATGAGCGGGGCCTGCTGTTACGCCGCCGCCCCGTGGCACTTCTTGTACTTCTTGCCCGAGCCGCAGGGGCAGGGATCGTTCCGCCCGATCTTCTGCGCCGCGCGGATGGGCTGCGGCCGCGCGCTTTCCGGCGCGCCGCCGCCGACAAATTGGAGCTCCGACGCCTGGCGCTGCCGCCGCCGGGCGAAGAGCCGCTCCTCCTCGCTCATCTCCTGCTGCACCGGCTTCATCAAGTAGAGGTAGCGCAGCGTCTCCGAGTCCACCCGGTCGAGCATCTCCTCGAACAGCCCGAAGGACTCGCGCTTGTACTCGATCAGCGGGTCCTTCTGCCCGTAGCCGCGCAGGTTGATGCCCTCTTTCAGGTGGTCCATGGTCAGCAGGTGGTCTTTCCACTGCGTGTCGATGATTTGCAGGCGGATGATGCGCTCCAGGCGCCGCAGCGACTCGGCGCCGAGCTGCTTTTCTTTCTCGGCGTAGAGCGCCTTGAGCTTGACGTCGAGCGCCGCCTCCAGCTCGTCCCGGTTCATCCGCGTCGGGTCGAGCCCGTCGCCGCGGATGTCGAGCCCGAACTGCCGCCAGAGCTCCTGCCGCAGCGCGTCCAGGTTCCACTTCTCCGGGTGGGCGGCGCGCGGGCAGTGGGTTTCGAGGAAGTGGTAGGCGAAGTCGGAGCCCATGGAAAGGATTTCGTCGCGCAGGTCGGCGCCCTCGAGGATGGCGCGGCGCATGCCGTAGATGGCGACGCGCTGCTTGTTCATCACGTCGTCGTATTCGAGCAGGTGCTTGCGCGCTTCGAAGTTCTGGGTCTCAACCGCCTTCTGCGCCGCCTCGATGCGCCTCGAAATCAGCCGCGACTCGATGGGCACGCCCTCTTCCATCCCCAGCCGCAGCATCAGCCCCTTGATGCGCTCCCCGCCGAAAATGCGCATCAGGTCATCTTCGAGCGAGAGATAAAAGCGCGAGCTCCCCGGGTCGCCCTGGCGCCCGGCGCGCCCGCGCAGCTGGTTGTCGATGCGCCGCGCTTCGTGCCGCTCGGTGCCGAGGATGTGCAGCCCGCCCACGGCCACCACCTCGTCGTGCTGCGCCTCGGTCTGCGCCTTGAAGGCGGTGAAGGTCTCCGCCCACTTCTCCTTCGCCACGCGGAAGAACTGCCCCTGGTAGTAGAAGTAGACGTACTGCTCATCGCTGCCGTAGCGCTCTTCGCCCGCGGGCAGCGGCTCGGCGGCGCCTTGACCGATGAGATGCTCCTTGGCCATGAACTCGGGGTTGCCTCCGAGCACGATGTCGGTGCCGCGTCCGGCCATGTTGGTGGAGAGGGTGAGCGTGTTCTTGCGGCCGGCCTGGGCGACGATGTACGCCTCTTTTTCGTGCTGCTTGGCGTTCAGCACGTGGTGGGGGACGCCGGCGCGCTTCAGCAGCTCCGAGAGTCGTTCCGACTTTTCGATGGAGATGGTGCCGACCAGCACCGGCTGGCCTTTCTTGTGCAGCTCGCGGATTTCCTCCACCACCGCGTTGAACTTCTCCCGCTCCGTCCGGTAGACGGTGTCCGCGAACTCGTGCCGGACGAGCGTGCGGTTGGGCGGAATGACCATCACGTCCAGGTTGTAAATCTTGGCGAACTCGGCCGCCTCGGTTTCCGCCGTGCCCGTCATCCCGGCGAGCTTGCGGTACATGCGGAAGTAGTTCTGGAAGGTGACGGTGGCGAGCGTCTGGTTCTCGCGCTCGATCTTGACGCTTTCTTTGGCCTCGATGGCCTGGTGGAGGCCGTCGGACCAGCGCCGCCCGGGCATCAGCCGGCCGGTGAACTCGTCGACGATGAGCACCTCGCCGTCCTTGACCACATAGTCGACGTCGCGCTTGTAGAGGGCGTGCGCCCGCAGGCCCTGCTGCACGTGGTGCAGCGTCTCCATGTGGATGGGGTCGTAGAGGTTCTCGACCCCGAGGAGCTTCTCGACGTGCTCCACGCCCTCTTCGGTCATCGCCGCCGAGCGGTGCTTTTCGTCCACCGTGTAATCGCTCTCGGCGTGGAGCTTGGGGATGATGCGGTCGATGCGGTAGTACTTGTCGGTGGACTCTTCCGAGGGGCCGGAGATGATGAGCGGGGTGCGGGCCTCGTCAATCAGGATCGAGTCCACCTCGTCCACGATGGCGAACTGGTGGCCGCGCTGCACGCAGTCGCCCAGGTCGAACTTCATGTTGTCGCGCAGGTAGTCGAACCCGAACTCGTTGTTGGTGCCGTAGGTGACCCCGGCGCG
>MEKM01000013.1:3690-5578 GCA_001766965.1 Acidobacteria bacterium RIFCSPHIGHO2_01_FULL_67_28
CTGCACGCAGTCGCCCAGGTCGAACTTCATGTTGTCGCGCAGGTAGTCGAACCCGAACTCGTTGTTGGTGCCGTAGGTGACCCCGGCGCGGTAGGCGGCCTGGCGCTCCGGGTCGGTGCGGCCGTGCACGATGACGCCCACGTCCAGCCCGAGGAATTTGTAGATGGGGCCCATCCACTCGGCGTCGCGCTTGGCCAGGTAATCGTTGACCGTGACGACGTGCACGCCGCGGCCGAGCAGGGCGTTCAAGTAAGCCGGGAGCGTAGCGACGAGCGTCTTGCCTTCGCCCGTCTTCATCTCCGCGATTTTGCCCTCGTGCAAGATCATCCCGCCGATGAGCTGCACGTCGAAGGGCCGCATCCCCACCGTGCGCCGCGCCGCTTCGCGCACCACCGCGAAGGCCGGCACGAGCAGCGCTTCGAGCGCTTCGGCTTCCGCCCGCCGGCGGATGTCTTCCGGTTCGGGCTCGACGTCCTGCAGGCGGTTCTCGATTTGCTGGCGGAATTCGGCGGTCTTCGCGGCCAGCTCGGCGTCCGAAAGCTTCTTGAGCTCCGGCTCCAGGGCGTTGATGGCCTGGACGCGCGGCTGCAGGCGCTTCAGCTCGCGCTCCTGTTTCGTCCCGACCAGCTTGGTGAGCAGTTTTTGTATCATCCGAAACTCTCATTTTAGCACGCCCCCGTTTCTCCGGCCCGCGCCTGCCCACAGCGCTTGTCATGCGGCCTCCCCCGGCAGGTGCCTGGGGGCTCGGCTAGTGTGTGTTTGGCTGTGTTGTCATCCTGAGCGAAGCGAAGGATCTCAAACGGCGCTGGTTATCTCGATTGAGATTCTTCGGCCTGCGGCCTCAGAATGACAGGCGAGAGGACTCCTCGCCTGTTCCAGGAATGCCCGTCCCATGCGTCGCGACGCATCCTCCGACGCAGAACGCATGCCGGGTAGGGGGAAGATACCGGGAGCTCAGGTAGCGGCGACGAATCCCGTTTTCAGGGATTCGTCGTCGGCCTGTAAGGAGAAAGCCGACGAGGAAGGCTGGCGCCTTCCTCGCCGCTACCCCACGAAGCCCGAAGCACAAAGCCCGCAGTTGACGCCGGCACACACCGGCGATATAGAAGGCTTTCCATTGCCTACGGAGGTTCCCATGCGCCGTTCCTTTCTTCTCCTTGCCTCTTTGCTTCTTGCCTCCTTGCCTCTTTCCGCCCAGACCTACGCCCCGCCGAAATATCTGGTGAGCGACGAGCTCTTCAAGGCCGTCGCCGCCGAATACTCCGGCTCCGCGGCCAAAGAAAACGTCAAGGGCATCACCCAGTTCCACCGCATCCAGGCCAGCCCCGGCTTCACCCAGGCGCGCGAGTGGGTGGTGAGCCGGCTGAAGGAGCTCGGCGTCACCGACGTCGAAGTCGAAATCTTTCCCTCCGACGGCAAGATTCGCTACCAGACCTACACCGGGCCGCTCGCCTGGACGGTGCGCGACGCCGAATTGTGGATCACCAAGCCCTTCCGCGCCCGCTTCTGCCACTACACCCGGGCGCCGATGTGCCTGACCACGCTCTCAAACGGCGGCGAGTGGAACGGGGAAGTGGTCCACGTCGGTCGCGGCACGAGCGACGCCGACTACGAAGGGAAGGACGTCAAGGGCAAGATCGTCCTCGCCTCGGGCTATGCCGCTTCTGTGCACCGCCAGGCCGTCATCGGCCGCGGCGCCCTCGGCGTGCTCATCTACCCGCGCGCCGAAGACCGTCCCGAGCATCCCAAGATGGTGCGCTACAACGGCCTGTGGCTGAAGTGGGAGGAAAAAGACAAGGCTGGCTTCGGCTTCCAGCTCTCGCGCAACCAGGCCGAGCGCTTGCTCGGGCTGCTTGAAAAGGGCCAAGCTGTGCAGGTACGGGCCCAG
>MEKM01000014.1:0-2780 GCA_001766965.1 Acidobacteria bacterium RIFCSPHIGHO2_01_FULL_67_28
GGGGTCCATCCGAGCCCCGTGCCCCACGCCCACTTCGTCACCACCACCACGCACAAGACCCTGCGCGGGCCGCGGGCGGGGCTGATTCTCTGCCGGGAGCAGTTCGCCAAGGACCTCGACCGGGTGGTCTTTCCCGGCGAGCAGGGCGGCCCGCTTGTGCACGTCATTGCCGCCAAGGCCGTCTGCTTGAAAGAAGCGATGGAGCCGGAGTTCAAGGCTTACGCGCAGCAAATCGTGGCGAACGCGAAGAAGCTGGCCGCGACGCTGGCCGGGCGCGGCTTCCGCATCGTCTCGGGCGGCACCGACACGCATCTGCTGCTCGTCGACGTCTACAAGCGCGGCATCATGGGCAAGGACGCCGAGGCCTGGCTCGAGAAGGGCGGCATCACCGTCAACAAGAACGCCATCCCCTTCGACGAGCTGCCCCCGCTCAAGGCCAGCGGCATCCGCATCGGCACGCCCGCGCTCACCACGCGCGGGATGAAAGAGCCCGAGATGGAGCGCATCGGCAACTGGATCGCCGACGCGCTCGAACACATGGGCGACGAGAAGGCGATCGAATCTGTCCGCCGCCAGGTCGAGGAGCTCCCCGCCCGCTTCCCGCTCTACGCCTCGCGGCTGGACGAGGTTGACTCCACCCTCCGCCGCCGCTAGCCCGCCCCAGGCGGGCCTCCGGCCGGGAGTTCGGCATGAAAGTGGCCATCGACATCCGCCGGGTGCGCGACTTCGGCGTCGGCACTTATACCCGCAACCTCGTCGCCACCCTCGCCCACCTCGATCGCGAGACCGCCTACACCCTGGTCGGTACCGGGGACGACTGGTCGCACCTGGAGCGCCTGCCGGAGAACTTTTCTTTTCTCGAGGCCGAGCCCGGCCATGAGCTGCGGCTGGCCTGGGAGCTGCGCCGGGAGAAAGCGCAGCTCTGCCACACGCCCTATCTCGCGGCCCCCTGGATACTCCCCTGCCCGCACGTCCTGACCGTGCACGATACCGCCGAGTTCCTCGACTTGAGCGGCGACGGCGGCACCCTGGCCGACCTCATCCACTTTCAGCGCACGCGGCTGGCCTTGCGGCGCGCCCGGCGCATCTTGAGCGTCTCCCAGTCCACGGGGCGCGACCTGCAGCGGCTGTTCGGGGTCCCGCGCGACAAGATTGAAGTCATCTACAACGCCCTTGACCCGCGCCTGGCCCACACCCCCCCGCCCGCCGACCAGGAGCGCACCTTGAGCCGCTACGACGTCAACAGCCCCTACCTGCTCTACGCCGGCAACGTGAAGCCGCACAAGAACCTGCCGCGGCTCATCGAGGCTTTCGCGCTGGTCAAGGACGAGCTGCGCGCCCACCCGCGCTACGCCGACCTGAAGCTGCTCATCATCGGCGACGAGCTCTCCCAGCACCCGCAGCTCCGCCGCACCGTCATCCAGAGCCGCACGCAGCAGGACGTGCGCTTCCTGGGGTTTGTGGACGCGACGACACTCTGCGTCTTCTACGCGCGCGCCGCCGCCTTCGTCTTCCCCTCGCTCCACGAAGGCTTCGGGCTGCCGCCGCTGGAGGCGATGGCGCACGGGACGCCGGTGGTGAGCTCGAACGTCTCGGCGCTGCCGGAAGTGCTGGGGGAGGCGGCCCTCTACGTCAACCCGGAAAACGTCTTCGACATCAGCCGCGGCATCCGCCAGCTCCTGCTCGACGACAAGCTGCGGCAGTACCTGGCCGAGCAAGGCCGCGCCCAGGTGAAAAAGTTTTCCTGGGAGAAGTCGGTCGCGCGGGTGCTGGCAGTCTATGGAGAAGCCGCCAACCGGCGGCGCGCCGCCTAGTGCCGTTCCAACTTTTTCCACCAAGCGCACCGGCCGGTAATGCGCCGACCGAGCCACAATTTCTTGTCGGGCGCAGTTAAGGTCAACTAGTTGGAACGGTACTAGCCGGCAGCGTCAGTCAACTACCTCGACCTCCCACTCGTCCCACTCCTGCCCGCGCAGGCGAAACGCCCGCACCGGGCGAGGCGCCTCTGGCGCGGGAGAAACAATGACGTAGGCCGCCTCGGGATAGTAGGCGCGCTCGCGGTCGCGCGCCGACGGAGCATTGTCACCGGCCGGATGAGAGTGATAAATGCCGACGAGCTGGAGCTGCTTGTTTCGCAAACGCCGCATGAGCTCGAACAATTCCCGCGGAGCGATCTCGAACATGGTGGGCGAGGACAGGGCGTTGGCCGCGGGCAGGATCTCCTTGACCGCTTGCCCGTGGCCGCCGAGCAACCCGCAGCATTCGTTGGGCAGGCTGTGGCGGGCCTCCTCGACGAGCGCCCGGTAAAGAGCCCGAGGCAGCGTCAAGGAGGCCACGGCATCTCTAGCGCCCGGCCAGGCGCTTGCGCACGAAGGCCGGGACGTCCAGGTCGTTCGGATTGGCCGGCAGCAGGGCGGGGAGCGTCTCGCCCGCGCCGCCGTTGGGCTTGGCCAGCGGCCGCACGACCGGCGCCGGAAGGCGTTCCCGCACCGGCGGCCGCGCCTGCCCCTCCGGCAAGCGCGCCACCGCCTTGACGTGGCTCTCCTTGAAGCCGGTGGCGATGACGGTGATCTTCACCGCGTCTTTCACCGCTTTGTCGTGCACGGCGCCGAAGATGATGTTGGCGTCCTCGTGCGCGACCTTCTGCACCAGCGCCGAGGCCTCCTGCACTTCGTGCAGGCCGAGGCTCGAGGAGCCGGTGATGTTGATGAGCACGCCGCGGGCGCCCTGGATGGCGCCCTCTTCGAGCAGTGGGCTGTGGATGGCCTGCCGCGCCGCCT
>MEKM01000014.1:2793-3462 GCA_001766965.1 Acidobacteria bacterium RIFCSPHIGHO2_01_FULL_67_28
GGCCTGCCGCGCCGCCTCGGCGGCGCGGTTGGGCCCGCCGGCGATTCCGGTCCCCATCACCGCGTAGCCGGTCCCTTTCATGATGGTGGTGACGTCGGCGAAGTCGCGGTTGATGACGCCGGGGATGGCGATGATGTCGGTGATCCCCTGCACGCCCTGCCGCAGGATGTCGTCGGCGATGCGGAAGGCTTCGAAGAAGCTGGTGCCGGGCTCGACCGTATCGAGCAGGCGCTGGTTGGGCACGACGATAAGCGTGTCCACGCAGTTGATGAGCTCGGCCAGCCCCTGTTCGGCCTGCAGCATGCGGCGCTTGCCTTCGAAGGCGAAGGGCTTGGTGACCACCGCCACCGTCAGCGCGCCGAGCTCCAGCGCCAGCCGGGCGATGATGGGCGCCGCCCCCGTGCCCGTCCCGCCGCCCAGCCCGGCGGTGATGAACACCATGTCGGTGCCTTCCAGCGCCTCGACGAGCTTGTCCGTATCTTCCAGCGCCGCCTGGCGGCCGACTTCCGGGTTGGCGCCTGCGCCCAGGCCCTTGGTCAGCTTGGCGCCCAGTTGCAGCTTCACCGGCGCCTTCGACTGCTTGAGCGCCTGCAGGTCGGTGTTGGCGGCCAGGAACTCCACTCCGCGCACCCGCGCCTGCACCATGCGGTTGACGGCGTTGCCCCCGCC
>MEKM01000014.1:3491-7000 GCA_001766965.1 Acidobacteria bacterium RIFCSPHIGHO2_01_FULL_67_28
GCCCCCGCCCACCCCCAGCACTTTGATGCGCGCGACGTTCAGGTCCCCCGCGCCGTTGCCGTTCCCCGTTCCGTTCGTCCGTGGACTCATCCGTGGTCGCCTCCCGTGTGGAATCACTGCACCCCGGCCGCCCAAGCCCGGCCGGTGAAAAGGTTCCGCAAGCGGTACGCCAACCCGCCGCTCGTGCGCCCGCGCGCCTGGCGGAGCCGGTTCGAGTGCAGCACCAGCCCCACCGCCGCGGTGCTGGCGGGGTTCGAGAGCGTTCCGCCGGCTCCTGACAATCCCCGGGGCAGGCCCAGCCGCACCGGCCGGTCGAACACCTGCGCGGTGACTTCGACCAATCCCTCGAGCTGCGCCGCCCCGCCGGTCAACACCAGGCCCGTGGCCGGGAGGCGCTTGCCGCCGCTGCGCTCCAGGGCGTCGCGCAACATCGCCACCCACTCCATCGCCCGCGGCTCGATGATTTCGCCGAGCGCGCGGCGCGAGGTGAGCCGGGCCGGGCGATCGCCGACGCTGGCCACTTCGAAGAGCGTGTCCTGCCCGACGCCCCGCAGCCAGGCGCAGCCGTAGGCGCGCTTGATGCGCTCCGCCTCCCAGAGCGGCGCGCTCAAGCCGATGGCGATGTCCTGGGTGAAGTGCTCGCCGCCCACCGGAACCACGCCGCTGTCGCGCGGGGCACCGTGCTCGAAGATGACCCAGCTGGTCCCGCCCGCGCCCGCGTCCACCAGCACCACGCCCAGCTCGCGCTCGTCGGGCGTGAGACAGGCTTCGGCCGCCGCCAGCGGCTCGAGCACCGTGTCCTCGACGATCACCCCGGCGCGGTTTACCGCCCCGATCAGGTTCTGCACCATGGCGGCGGCGGCGGTGACGATGTGGACGTTCACCTCCAGCCGCCGGCCCAGCAGTCCCAGCGGGTCGCGGATGCCCGCCTGCTGGTCGAGGAAAAACTCCTGCGGCACCACGTGCAGCAGCTCCTGCTCCGGGGCCAGCGACACCCCGCGGGCCGCTTCGATCGCCCGCCGGATGTCTTCCGCCGCCACTTCCCGCGGCCGCGGGCCGAGCGCCGTTCCGCCGCGGCTGTTCACGCTCCGCAGGTGCGCGCCGGCCACGCCGATGACGGCGCTCTCGATCAAGAGACCGGCGGTCCGCTCCGCCGCCTCCACCGCCTGGCGAATCGCCCCCACCGCCGCTTCCAGGTTGACCAGCGTGTCCCGGCGGAAGCCTTTCGACTCCGCCAGGCCGGCCCCGCGCAGCTCCACGCGGCCGTTCTCGCGCGCCTCGCAGATGAGCGCGGCAATCTTGCTGCTGCCAAGATCGAGCGCCACGAGCTGCCGGTCGCGCGTCTTCACTTGGTTCCCTCACCGGCCGGGATTTCCGGATTCAGGACGATCTGGCCGCGGTAGCGCAGGTCCACGGCGCGCACCGCCTCGCCGTTTTTCTGCCAGACGGAGCGGTGCTGGAGATAAGCCTCGAACTTCTCCTGGTAGCGGTCGCGGCCGAAGTGCAGCCAGACGGCGCCGTCGGGCTCGAGCAGGCTGGCGCGGACATCGTCGGGGTCGCTCAAGTCAACCTCCGAGATCTGACTGCTATAACCCTTCCCGTTCTGGTCCATGTCGGCGATGAATTCGAGGTAAAGGGCAACCCGGGCACGGCGCTCTTCCGGCGAAAACGTTTCCGGCAAGCCCGTCAACACTGGGAAGGCGTAGCTCGCTCCTTCGGGCACGGGCAGGATGACGCCCTGCGCGTCCACGAGCTCGAGCGACGTCCCCTGGCGCAGGAAGGCCACGGGGTTCCGCTCGCGCAAGTAGACCCGCAGGCGCCCGGGCAGCACGCGCTGCACGCTCGCCGCTTCGACCCAAGCGATCTCTTCCAGGCTCCGCCGGCGCTGCTCGAGCGGCACCGCAAAGACGCTGCGGTTCACATCCTCGAGAAAACGCTCCTGCACGGCAGCGAGGGCGACGTGCTCGCTGTTGACCACCTCGATGGCCTCCGGCCCCGGCAGGCGGAAGAACGGGCCTCGGACGGCGAATTGATACGTCAGGTATCCTGTGCCGCCCACGGCGGTCACGGCTGCCAGCGCCAGGAAGACCCTGGCGCCGGCCAGGAGCCCTTGCTTCCAGCCGGCGCGCCGGCGCACTTCCACCGGGCGTCGCGGCCGGCGGAAGTTCTCGGCGTCGTCGCTCTCCCAATCGAGCCGCGCGCCCTTCCCGTTCGCCTTAGGTCCAGACAATGACTTCCTCCTCGAGCTCGTATCCGAAAGCCTGGCGGATGCGCTGCCGGACGAAATCAATCAGCCCGAGCAGATCGTCGGCCGTGGCCTGGAAACGGTTGACGAAAAAATTAGCGTGCCGCTCGCTCACCACCGCCCCGCCCAGCCGATGCCCCTTCAATCCCAGCTCGTCAATCATCTTCCCCGCCGAGGCGCCCGGCGGGTTCTTGAAGATGCACCCGGCGCTCTTTTCGTTGAGCGGCTGCGAGGCGCGGCGTTTCTCGTTGCAGACCTTGATGGCAGCGCGGATTTCTTCGTAGGGCCTTTCGGGCAGCTCGAGCCCGGCGCTGATCATGATGTCGTCCGCGGCGAACGAGGTGTGCCGGTAGTGGAAGCCGATGGCCGCGGCCGGCACTGTCTCGATGGAGCGGCTGGCGGCGCGGTAGAGCGTCACCGTCTTCACGAACTGGCTGATTTCGATCCCGTAGGCCCCGGCGTTCATCCGCAGCGCCCCGCCGACGGAACCGGGCACGCCGATGAGCCCTTCGACCCCACCCAGGTTGCGCCGGGCGCACTCGGTGACGGTGCGGCCCAGGTCGGCCGCTGCCGCGACTTTGACGCGCCGGCCTTCAAACTCCGGCTGGGTTTCCTTCGTCGACAGGTGCAGCAGCACCCAGGGCAGCTCGCCCTCGCGCACGAGCAGGTTCGAGCCGCCGCCGAGAAACCGCCGCGGCAGGCCCTCGGCGTCGAGCAGGTGGACGAGCTCCGGCAGGTGACGCGGCTCGTGGATGACGAGAATGTCGGTGCGGCCGCCGACGCCGAGCGAGGTCCAGTCGGCCAGGCGCTCGCCCGGGCGGTGCTCGATCTTGAGCTCCGCGAGCGCCGCCACGAGCTTCGGGCTCTCAACTTGCATTCGCCACTCCCAGCGCGGCGGGGAGTCTCTCCGCCAGCTCTTCGGCCGCCTTCCAAATGCTCCCCGCGCCCAGGGTCATCAGGGCGTCGCCGGCGCGCAGGTTAAGCAACACCGCCTCCTTGGCCGCGGTCATCTCCGCGTGGAACTCGACGCGGCGGTGCCCGGCGGCGGCAATAGCGTCGGCCAGGGCGCGCCCGGTGATGCCTTCGATGGGTTTCTCGCTCGCCGGGTAGATTTCCGTCAGTACCAGCACATCAGCCAGGTCGAAACAGTGCAGGAACTCCTCCCAGAGATGCTTCGTCCGCGTGTAGCGGTGCGGCTGGAAGAAGACCACCAGGCGCTTGAAGCCGCAGCCGCGCGCCGCTTCCAGCGTGGCGCGGATTTCCG
>MEKM01000015.1:0-4023 GCA_001766965.1 Acidobacteria bacterium RIFCSPHIGHO2_01_FULL_67_28
CGTCTCCCATTCGTCCCGGATCTTGTAGCGGCGCGAGGTCGCCGCCGGGCCCTTGAAGGTCAGCCAGTGCCGGCCGTTCGTGCTCCGCAGCCGGAGCAGACAGCCGCGACGGCGCAGGCGCTGCCGCGGCGTCTCAAGGACAAGGTTCACTTCAAAGCGGCGCGGCTGGACGACGCGGAAGCCGAGTCGCCGCAGACGGCGCCGCGCCGCCGCCGCCGAAGCGATGGCCAGCTTGATTTCCGTTTCCTTCCCCGCCGCGCGCATCGGGCGGTAGTATACTGGCCCGAGCGCCCCCTCACAACGCCGCGGGAAAGCAATGCGCACAGTCCACGGATGGAAGCAGGCCCGGCCCGTTCTCGAAGGCTGGCGGAAAAAGCTCCTCTCGCTCCAGGTCGTCCTCAAGCAGCCGCGGGTGATTGAGATCGTGCCGGTGGACTTCATCAGCGGCGAGCCCGCAGGCCGGGAAGGCCAGCAGAAGAAAACATTCCGCGCCCAGCTCGTCTACGTCACCAGCGACGACGCCACGCTGCGCCGGCCTGCGGGCGCGCTGCTGGTGGTTGACACCTACGAGCTGGAGTCGCTCTCGGACGGCAAGACGCGCGTCCTGCCGTAGCAGGGCTAATAGTCGCGGTTGAGAACAAACTGGGGAACCGCTTCGAGCGCCCGCTTGTAGATCGAATCCGGAAAAGGCTCGAGGCAACGGGAGGCTTCCGCGGCGAATTCGCCGGCCCGGGCCCTGGTGCGCTCCGCAGCGCCGCTTTCCCGCACCAGCGCCACGATTTCCTCCGGCCGGACTGACACGAAGCCTTTCTCGCGCAGCACTGTCTCGACCCGGCGCCGCGCCTCGGCCCCGCCGGCCGCGAGCGCATACACGAGCGGCAGGGTCACCTTGCCTTCGCGCAGATCGTTGACCACGGGCTTCCCCAGCCGCTCCGGATCGGCGGTGAAGTCGAGCAGGTCGTCGACGATCTGAAACGCCAGGCCGAGGTTCAGCCCGTAGCGGCTCATGCGCCCGGCCTCGGACTCACCCAGGCCGCCGAGCAGCGCCCCCAACTCTAGGCAGACTTCGAAGAGTCGCGCCGTCTTGCGGCGGGAAAGATCGAGGGCTTCCTCTTCGGTGACGTCGGCGCGCCCGAGCCGGGTGAGCTGGAGCAGCTCCCCTTCGACCATGGCCTGCGTCAGACCGATGAGGACGTCGAGGATGCGCAGGTTGCGCTCGGCCAGGGCGATTCGGAACGATTGCATGTAGAGCCAGTCGCCGGCCAGCACGGTCATGGAGTTGCCCCAGCGCAGGTTGGTCGAGGGGCGGCCGCGGCGGGTGTCGGCTGAATCAATCACGTCATCGTGCATCAGCGTGGCGGCGTGGATAAGCTCGAGCACCGCGCCCAGCCGGATGGCCGCCGGCCCCTCGTAACCGGCAAACTTCGCCGCCAGCAAATGCAGCGCCGGGCGCAGGCGCTTGCCGCCCCCGCTCTGAAGGTAGCGGGCGATCTCGGCCACCGGCTCGATGCCGGAGCCGCTCTGCCGCGCCAACTCCTCTTCGACCTTCGCCAGGTCGGCGCGCACCAACTCGAAGACCTCGGCGATCTCGAGCGTCTTGTTGTTGACGGCGGGCTTGATGGCAGCTCCTCGCTTTCTCTACGCTCGCGCGCAGGAAAAGAGGCGCAAAAAGTTTTCCGTGGTCCGCGCGCCCATTTCTTCCCGGGTGATGCCGTGCAGCCGCGCCAGCTCGGCGGCTGTTTCCACCACATAGGCCGGCTCGTTGCGCCGGCCGCGAAGCGCTTGCGGCGCCAGGTACGGGCAGTCGGTCTCAATTAGCAAGTGCTCGACCGGAACCGCCTGCGCCGCGGCGCGCAAATCCTCCGCCCGAGGAAAGGTAACGTTTCCGGCAAAGGAAATCAAGAAGCCCCCGCCAAGCGCCTGGCGGGCCACTTCCGGCGTGCCGCTGAAGCAGTGCAGGATGCCGCCCAAGGCCGCGCTGGCCCACTCGTCGCCGAGAATCTCGAGGCAGTCGTCCCACGCCTCCCGGCAGTGGATGATGACCGGGAGCTTGCAGGCGCGGGCGCGCTGGAGCTGTCGGCGGAAGGCCGCCTGCTGGAGGTCGCGCGGGGAGTGGTCGTAGTGGTAGTCCAAGCCGATCTCCCCCCAGGCCAGCACCCGCGGAGACTGCGCCAGTTTCTCGATGGCGTCGAATGTCTTTTCGGTGGCGCGGCGCGCTTCGTGCGGATGGACGCCGACGGCGGCCCAGAGGAAGTCGTGCTGCTCCGTCAACGCCAGGGTTTTCTCACACTCGTCGGGTCGCGTGCCTTCGGCGATCGTCAGGATGCGGGTGACGCTTGCGTCCCGTGCGCGCGCCAACACCGCCTCGCGGTCGGCGGCGAAGCGCTCGTCGGCCAGGTGGGCGTGGGAGTCGGTGAAGGACACCGGCTATTTCAGGCGGGCGCCCACGGGGACGTCCTCGGAGAAAGTGGCGAGCACGGGGCGGCCGTGCTCGCCCACGGTGGCGGCCACGATCATCCCGTTCGACTCGACGCCGCGGATTTTTCGGGACTGAAGGTTGACCACGATGACGACTTTCTTGCCCACCAGCTGCTCGGGGGCGTAGGCCTCGGCGATGCCGGCGACGATCTGGCGGACTTCCGCGCCGATGTCCACCATCAGCTTGAGGAGCTTCTGCGCGCCCGGGACGCGCTCGGCCGAGCGCACCTCCCCCACACGCATCTCCACTTTGGCGAACTCGTCGATGCTGATCCAGTTGCGCTCGTCCTCCGCCACGGCTCCTCCTTGCGCCCGTGCCGGCGCCGGCGCCGCGCTCATCTCTTCTTCCAGCCGGCGCATCTCCTGAATGGCCGAGTCCTTCTCCAGACGTGGGAAGATCGGCTCCACCGCGCCGATGCGCGTGCCCGTGGGGAGCTGCCCCCAGCTCAAGTCGTCGAGGCTGGCGGCCCCGAGCTCTCCTTCCAGGCCCAGGTGCTGGCGCACGCGCTCGGTGACTCCCGGCATCACCGGGTACAGCAACACGGTGGCGATGCGCAGGCCTTCGGCGGCCGTCCAGAGCACGGTGGCCAGGCGCGCCCGCTTCGACTCGTCTTCGGCCAGCACCCAGGGCTCGGTTTCCACCAGGTACTTGTTCACCGCCCCCACCAGCGCCCAGACGCTCTCGAGGCCGCGGGAGAAGTCGTAGTTGTCGAAGGCCTGCTGGAAGGCGGTGATGGTTTTCTCCGCCACCTCGGCCACCTCGCGGTCGGCGGCGGTGCGGTCGGCGCCGGAAGAGGGGTAGGGGATCTCCCCTTTGAAGTACCGCTCCACCATTGTCAGCACCCGCGACACCAGGTTGCCATAGTCGTTGGCCAGGTCGCTGTTGTAGCGCGTGACCAGGGCGTCGTAGCTGAAACCGGCGTCCTGCCCGAAGATCATCTCCCGCAGCAGGAAGTAGCGCAGCGCGTCCGTCCCCACCACACGCTGGAGCGGCTCGGCGCGCACGATGTTGCCCCGCGACTTCGACATCTTCTCCAGCTCCATCAGCCACCAGCCGTGCGCCCATACGGTTTTCGGCAGCGGCAGCTTGGCCGCCAGTAGGAACGCCGGCCAGTAAACAGCGTGCTGGCGGACGATCTCTTTCCCGATCAATTGCAGGTCGGCCGGCCAGAGTCGGTCGAACTCGCTGGCCGCCGCGCCGCTGGCCCCATAGCCGATGCCGCTCAAGTAGCCGGTGAGGGCGTCGAACCAGACGTAGAAGACATGCTCCTCTTCGTTCGGCACCGGGATGCCCCAGCGGAAGCGCGTACGGGTGATGGAGAGGTCGCGCAGGCCGCTGCGCACGAAGCTGATGACTTCGTTCCGGCGCGACTCCGGCTGGATGAACTCCGGGTGCTTCTCGTAGTGGGCGAGTAGCTTCTGCTCGAAGGCCGAGAGCTTGAAGAAGAGGTTTTCCTCCTCCACCTCCTCGGGCCGCCGGCCGCAGGTGGGGCAGTTGCCGTCCGGGGTGGGGTCGGTGACGTAGAGTTCGCAGGGGACGCAGTA
>MEKM01000015.1:4055-5187 GCA_001766965.1 Acidobacteria bacterium RIFCSPHIGHO2_01_FULL_67_28
AGGGGACGCAGTAGAGCCCGCGGTACTTGCTTTTGTAGATGGTCCCGGCCTTCTTCGCCGCTTGGAAAATCTTTTTCACCGCGGCCTCGTGCCGCGGCTCGGTGGTGCGGATGAAGCGGTCGTGGTCGAGCCCGAGCATCTTCCAGAGGCGCTCGTAAGCGCCGGCCACCTCGTCGGCGAAGGCCTGCGGCTCCTGGCCGGCGCGGCGGGCGGAGCGTGCCACCGTCTCGCCGTGCTCGTCGGTGCCGGTGAGGAACACTACCTCGTAACCGCGCATGCGCTTGTAGCGGGCGACGGCGTCGGCCACGATGGTGGTGTAGGTGTGGCCGAGGTGCGGGCGCGCGTTCACATAGTAGAGCGGCGTGGTGAGGTAAAACTTGGCCATTACGAGCGGTCCTTCTGCTGCCGGCGGAAGTAGAACTGGGCGTCGGCCAGCACCTGCTTGAGCGGCACGCTCTTCTCGCGCGCCAGGCGCTGGCAGTCGTCGTACTCGGGCGCGGCGTTGAGCACGCGTCCGTCGAGCTTGGCGAGTTTCATGCGCACCGGGCCGTAAGGCGTCTCGACGCTGACGAACTCGCGCTCGAGCACGCGCCGCCGGGCCTCGTACTGCCGCAGGCCGATGGTGGTGGTCTGCTCGAAGATCAGTTCGCTCAAGAGCTCCGCGCGGTCCGGCGAGCAGATGACTGTGACCACCAGCCCGGGGCGGTTTTTTTTCATCTGCACGGGCGTGAAGAAGACATCGAGCGCGCCGGCGGCGAGCGCCTGGTCCATGAAGTAGCCGCCCACGAGCGGGCTCATGTCGTCCAGGTTGGCTTCGAGCACCGTGACCGTTGGCTCCTCGACGCCGCGCCCGGCTTCGGCAGCCTCGCCCAGAAGGAGCCGCAGGACGTTCGGCTGCTCGGCCAGCTCGGCCGAGCCGGCGCCGTAGCCGATGCGCTCGACCGTCATCCGCGGCTGCGGCCCGAACTGCGTCACCAGCGCCGCCACCAGGGCGGCGCCCGTCGGGGTAACGAGCTCCCGTTCAATCCCCGTCGAATAGGTCGGCGCTTGCCGCAGCAGGTCGGCGGTGGCCGGCGCGGGCACGGGCAGCACGCCGTGCTCGGTTTTCACCTGCCCGCCGCCCACGTTCAAA
>MEKM01000015.1:5216-5639 GCA_001766965.1 Acidobacteria bacterium RIFCSPHIGHO2_01_FULL_67_28
CCGCCCACGTTCAAAGCCGAGCAGGCGAACGCGTCGATGCCGAGAAGCTCGAACCCAACGCAAGCGCCGACGATGTCCTCGATGGCGTCGACCGCGCCCACTTCGTGGAAGTGCACCTTCTCGACCGGGATGCCGTGCACGCGCGCCTCGGCGTCGCCCAGGCACCGGAAAACTTCGGCGGCCCGCGTCGCGGCGCGCCCGGGCAGCCCGGCGCTTTCGATGAGCTTCAGGATGTCGCCCAAGCCGCGATGGTGATGGCTCTCGCTCGTCTTGACCTGCACCGCGGTAGCCTGGAGCGGGCCGCGTTTCACTTTCCCGGCGGCCAGTGTCCAGCCGGAGACCGCCAGCTTGCGCAACTCGGCTTCGATGCGAGCGACGTCGGCGCCCGCATCCACCAGCGCGCCCAGCGCCATGTCGCCGCTG
>MEKM01000016.1:0-4358 GCA_001766965.1 Acidobacteria bacterium RIFCSPHIGHO2_01_FULL_67_28
GCCCAGGTTGTGGAACTTGTTGTCGGTGAAGAGGGCATGCTGCTCGCCGAGCGCGTGGCAGGTGGCGCAGTTGCCTTTCTTCGGGTCGCGGAAGATTTCGAGGCCGCGCTGGGCCGACGGGCTCAAGGCCTTCTTGTCGCCGCCGTAGAAATAGCGGTCGAAGGGCGAGTTGCCGCTGACGACGGTGCGTTCGAAGCTGGCGATGGCCTTGGTCGCCATCCCGATGGTGATGCGGTCGCTGCCGAAAGCTTTCTTGAACGCCTCGCGGTAGCCCGGGTCGGCGTTGAGCTTCTGCTCGACACCCGCCAGCGTGTGCGCCATCTCCACCGGGTTCTGCATCGGCCCGGCCGCCTGCTCTTCGAGGCTGGGGGCGCGCCCGTCCCAGAACTGCGTGGTGTAATAAGCGGCGTTGAAAACGGTAGGGGCGTTGCGCCCGCCCTTCTGGCCCTTCACGCCCTCGGAGAACTGCTTGCCGTCGGAAAAGCCGAAGTCGGGGTGGTGGCAGGTGGCGCAGGCGATGGTGTTATCGACCGAAAGCGCCGGGTCGTAGTAGAGCCGCCGGCCGAGCGCGATGGTCTCGGCCGTGGGCGGGTTGTCGGCCGGGACGGGCACGGGCGGCAGCCCGAGCGGAGCGACGATGGCGACCGTGGCGCCCACGGGCTTGGCGGGCGGGGGTGGCGGCTGCTCTTGCTGGGTGCGGTAGTACCAGTACCCCGCCGCCGCGAGCACGACGACGAGGATGAGGACAAAGACCAGGCGCGAGCTCATGGGAATCTCCTTCCTGTTACCGGGGGCTGCCAGACTTTAGAATTATTCTATTCAGGAACAGTTGTCAAGGGGGCAGGCTGTGACCGCCGTCACACTAGGTGAGCTCCCGCCCGCGCGTCTCCGGCAGGCCTCACTTGGGTGAGTTCTGCTGGGCGTGGCGGGCACGGATGGCCTGGGCGCGGGCTTCAAGTTTTTCTGCATCAGCAGCGCGGTTCATCTTCCGCAACAGGGCCGCGTAGTTCTTCAAGACGGTAGCTACGTTAGGGTGGTCTGGCCCTAGCGCCTTCTCCCAGATGGCCAGGGCGCGCCGGTAGGGCGGCTCGGCCTCAGCATAGCGGCCCTGCTGGTGATAGAACTCCGCCAGGTTGTTCAGGCCGGTGGCCACGAGGGCATGCTCTGGCCCTAGCGCCTTCTCCCAGATGGCCAGGCCGCGCTGGTAGAGCGGCTCGACCTGGGCATAGCGGCCCTGGGCGGAGTAGAGCAGCGCCAGCTCATTCAGGCTGGTGGCCACGTCGGGGTGCTCTGGCCCCAGGACTTTCTCGCGGATGGCCAGGGCGCGCCGGCAGAGCGGCTCGGCCTCAGCATAGCGGCCCTGCTGGCGATAGAACTCCGCCAGGTTGTTCAGGCCGGTGGCCACGAGGACATGCTCTGGCCCTACCGCCTTCTCCCAGATGGCCAGGGCGCGCTGGTAGAGCGGCTCGACCTGCGCATAGCGGCCCTGGGCGTTGTAGAGGTAGGCCAGGTTGTTCAGGCTGGCGGCCACGTCGGGGTGCTCTGGCCCCAGGACTTTCTCGCGGATGGCCAGGGCACGTCGGTAGAGCGGCTCGGCCTCAGCATAGCGGCCCTGCTGGCGATAGAGCTCCGCCAGGTTGTTCAGGCCGGTGGCCACGAGGGCATGCTCTGGCCCTACCGCCTTCTCCAAGATGGCCAGGGCGCGCCGGTAGAGCGGCTCGGCCTCAGCATAGCGGCCCTGAGCGCTATAGAGCGACGCCAGGTTGCTCAGGCTGGTAGCCAGGCGGGGGTCTTGCGGGCCGAACTTTTCGGCTTCGCGCAGCGCGGCCAGAAACAGCTTCTCAGCCTCGGCGAAGTCAGCCCGCTGGTAGGCTCGTACTGCGGCCGCATTCTGTTTTTCCCAAGAAGATTGCTGGGTGCAAGCAGCTACCGGCCAGAGGACAAGGCAGAGTAACCCCGCGAGCCAGCCTAGCTTTCTCGGCTTCATGCGAGGCTCCCGATACGTGGCCGCGCTCCTCGGAGGGAAGCGAACCATGATGTTATCGCAGATGCTAGCACAGCTCGGTGCCTTTAGTCTCCGGCAGCAGCGCCGCCAGTCCCGCCGCCACGAGGAAGGCGACCGAGGTCACAAGAAACGCTCCGCTCAAGCCATAGCGCAGCGCCAGCGCCCCGGTCAGCCAGGGCGCGAAGGCGCTCACGGCCCGGCCGAGGTTGTAGCTCAAGCCCATGGCGGTGCCGCGGATTTCGGTCGGAAACAGCTCGCTGGCGATGGCCCCGAAGCCGCTGAAGTAGCCGGTGCCGAAGAACGCCACGAGCGGCAAGACGATCAGCAGCGCGGTCGGCGAGGTGAGCGAGGCAAAAATCGGCACGAGCAGCGCGGCGGCCAGGAGATACGCGATGTAGCTGCGGCGGCGCCCGGCGGCGTCGGCGGCGTAGCCGAAGAACACGTAGCCCAGCCACTTGCCCGCGCCCATCACCACCAGCCAGAGCGTCGTCTGCGTGATGGTCAGCCCGCGCCCGCCCTCGCTCACGGGGAGCGAGAGGAAGGCGGGAATCCAGGTGAACAGGCCCCAGTAGCCGAAGAGCGCGGCCGTGTTCATCAGCGTGGCAATGAGGCCGTGGCGGCGCACGTCCGGCTGCCACAGGCGCGAGAGCGGCACGCGCCCGGGCTGGCGCGCTCGCCAGATCTCCGGCTCCCGCACCCGCCGCCGCACCCAGAAGACCAGCAGCGCCGGCAGCACACCCACGAAAAAGACCGCGCGCCAGGCGGGCAACTCCCATCCATGCGGAAGCGCCACCGTGCCCAGGCCGAGGAGCAACCCCGCTGTGACCGCCGCCAGCCCTTCGCCGACCGCCCAGCTTGACTGCATCAGCCCGAGCGCCTTGCCGCGGTGCTCGGCCCGCCAGCTCTCGGCCACGAGCGCCGCCCCGGTCGTCCACTCCCCACCCATCCCCAGGCCGAGGACGAAGCGGAAGAGCCCGAGCTGGACAATCGACTGCGCCAGGCCGCAGGCGCCGCTCGCGAGCGAGTAGACGAGGATACTGCCCATTAGGGCGCGCGTGCGGCCCACGCGGTCGGCGAGGAACCCGAAGAGCGCCCCGCCCAGGGCGGAGGCGAACAAGGTGAGCGAATTCAGGAACCCCGCGGTGGTCTTGTCCATCCCGAAGTGCGCGATGAGGTGCGTGAGCACCAGGGCGTAGAGCATGACGTCGAAGGAATCGAGCAGCCAGCCCAGGCTGCCGGCGAGGAGCGTCCGGCGCTCGTGGGGCGTGGCGCCGCGCAGCCAATCGAGCCATCGTGGAGGGGAGTTCATCGGCTGGCGCCCTTATACCCGAAGGCCGCCGCCGGGAAAAGCCCGGGGGACTTGTGTTTTTTCCCCGGGAGTGTTATTAGGCTGCGGCAGGTCGCCCGTTGGTTGGAGTCAAATCTTCGGGTCGTGGAGGACTCCCATGGGCCAATCCCCGCAAGCGCCCTCGAGCTCGTCCGGTGGGCTGGAGCCGAATGTAGCCGCGTTGCTCGGCTACTTGTTCTGGCCGCTGGCGATCGTGTGGCTGGTCGTTGACCCCTACAAGCAGGACCGGTTCATCCGCTTCCACTCTTTCCAGGCTTTGGGCATGGTGGTGGCCATGTTCGCCCTGTGGATCGGGTTCATCGTTTTGTCCATCATTCTGGGTGTCGCCGGGCTGGGAGCTGTGGCCGGCATTCTGTGGTTGCTTTTCGGCCTGGCGTTCTTCGTCCTCTGGATCCTGCTGATGGTGAAAGCCTACCAGAAGCAGATGTGGAAGCTGCCGGTGCTCGGCAACTTCTGCGAGCAGCAGGCCAACAAAGTCTAGCCCGGGGCAAGAGCCGCCGCCCCGGCGCTCACTCGCCGCCGGGGCCCGCGTCGTTGAGCGACCAGTCGTAGTTGTAGTACTCGACCCGGGGCTTCTCCTGCCGGAGGCGCGCCGCCGTCTCCGGCGGCAGGTAGCGCAACAGGTAGTCCACCACCGTAGTGGAGCCGTCCGCCGCCCCGGCCCGGCGGGTGAAGTCCTCCTCGTACCATTCGAAGATCTTCGAGAGGAACAGTACGTCGCCGCGCATCCAGACGTTTTCCTCCCGGCCGATGAAGACGCGGGCGGCCTGGTCGAGCTGCACCTCCAGGGTCTCGGTCCGGTAGGGCTGGCGGGCGAGCCGCGGGCAGCTGGCCGAGGCGCAGTTGATGGCAAAATGCACGCGGGGGTCGGAGAACTGCCGCCGCAGGATGCCGTGCTCGATGTCGTCCAGGCTCAACCGGCGCCCCCCGGCCACGAAGCGGTCGCGCTTGAAGAAGAGCAGCCCGAAGCCGAACTTCAAATCGCGCACGCTTTCCACCGGATAG
>MEKM01000016.1:4392-6079 GCA_001766965.1 Acidobacteria bacterium RIFCSPHIGHO2_01_FULL_67_28
CACGAAGCGGTCGCGCTTGAAGAAGAGCAGCCCGAAGCCGAACTTCAAATCGCGCACGCTTTCCACCGGATAGGCCTCGACCACGGCGTCGAGGACGAAGGCGTTGTAGGCGTTGATCCAGTAGGCCATCTGCGCCGCCCGGCTAGAGAAGAGGTCGGGGCGGTTTTCGGGGCTGACAGCGGCGAGTTGCTGAACAAACGCATTCAGGTCGGCCGCTTCCTGCTTCAGAGCGGCGTAGCGCACCCGCCCGTCCGGGGTAACGTAGGTTTCGAGCACCCGCGCGTAGGCGGCGAAATCAAAGCCTTCGCTTGGCGGCGCCTGCGCCCGCAGCCCCGCTGGGGCCGCGAGCAGCGCGAGCAAGGCTGCCGCGGCCGCCGCCGGGCCGCCGAGTTTCCCCTTGACAATTTTCAGTGCGGATGCCATTTGTTAGGGCTTTTGTGTCTCTGCGGACGACGCTATTCTAGCGCGTCCGCCCGGAAAACGCATGGCCAAAAAGGTTCGCGTCTGTTTCCACGACCGCTGCTTCGACGGCACCTCCTCGGCCGCCGTCTTCACCCGCTTTTACCGCGAGTGCGTGGACGCCCGCGCCGGCTTCGCCTACACCGGCCTGACCCACAAGCCCGCCGGGAGCCTCTTCGACGACGGCACGTTCGACGCCGAGGAGAACGTCATCGTGGATTTCAAGTACTCGCCCTCGCCCAAGCTTACCTGGTGGTTCGACCACCACCAGAGCGCCTTCCTGACGCCCGAAGACGCCGAGCACTTCCGCCGCGACACGAGCGGCCGCAAGTTCTACGATCCCCACTACAAGTCCTGCACCAAGTTCCTGGCCACGGTGGCGGGCGAGAAGTTCGGCTTCCGCGCCGAGCCGCTGGCCGAGCTCATCCGCTGGGCCGACGTCATTGACGGCGCCCAGTACGAGAGCCCCGAAGCGGCGGTCAAGATGAACGTGCCCGCCACCCAGATTGCTCTCGTCATCGAAGCCTCGAAAGACGACCTACTGACCACCAAGCTGGTCCCCGAGCTGGCGGCGAAGCCGCTGGCCGAAGTGGCCCGCCTGCCCTTCGTGGTCGAGCATTTCCGCGAGCTCTACCGCCGGCACGAGAACTCGATGGAAATCCTGCGCGGGAAGGTGGAGGCCGAGCGCGGCGTCGTCTACTTCGACGTCACCGATCATCCGCTCGAGGGCTACAACAAGTTCATCCCCTACTACCTCCACCCCGACTGCTTCTACAGCGTCGGCATCAGCCGCTCCCCGCAGCGCCTCAAGGTGGCGGTGGGCTCGAACCCCTGGCGGCAACCGACGGGCGAGCGGGAGAAGAACCTGGCCTCCATCTGCGAGCGCTACGGGGGCGGCGGCCACGCCCGCGTCGCTGCCATCAGCTTCGAGGCCGGCGAGCTCGAGCGTGCCCGCCGCGCCGCCCGCGAAATCGCCGACGAGCTCCGCCGCTAGGGCTCGAAACTCGAAATTCGAAAAACGAAACTCGGGGAAGGCTCTCTTCAGTCCGAGTTTCGAGTTTCGCTTTTCGATTTTCGTCCTTTCAGCTTTTCCGGCAGCAGGTCTTTGCCGCGGATAGGACCCGCCCGCGGCGCGTCGGTGCTCATCGCAAACCCGAGCGACTGCGCCGCGTCCAGCGCCCCGTGCGTGCTGTAGAGGGTAACGAAACGCTGGAAGGCGCCGCTGCCG
>MEKM01000017.1 GCA_001766965.1 Acidobacteria bacterium RIFCSPHIGHO2_01_FULL_67_28
TCGTGGTTCCTGTTTATGGAAATCGACGAGCGCAAACTCCGCGAAATCCTGACCGACCAGCGAGAAGACTTCAAGCGCCACGTCGGTCTGCTTGTCGAAGAAGTAGATAGCAAATTCGCTCTAGTCCAGGAAGGTTTCCACGGGCTGGCAGACAAGGTCGATCAGCTCCATCACGAGATAACGGGAATCCGGCAAGAGCTCGAACAGGTGCGCATGTTGCTGTTTCGGAAGGCTGACGTCGAACGCCTGGAAACGCTGGAACAGCGCGTGGCCGCGATCGAGAAGCGCCTTCTCCAAAAGTAGCCTCCTCTGCGCCGGCCTTCCCCATCCCAAGCCAAGAAGGCCAAGTTTGAGATTAGGATGCGCTGTCAGCGGAGGGCGGCGGCCGACTCGGCGCCGTAGAAGCTGTACCAGGGCTTGGCGGCCTTGAGGCGCGCGTTGACGGACTCGATGTTCTTCACGCCCTGGTCGGAGAGCCAGTCCTCGAGCGCCTTGACGCCGCCCTTGGCGTAGACGGGCACACCGTCCTTCCAGGTGGCCCGGCCGCAGAGCACGCCCGACCAGTTGACGCCCGACTCGGCCGCGAGCTCAAGCGTCTCGGTGAAGACGTCGTTGGAGACGCCGGCGCTCAAATAGATGAAGGGCCGCCGGGCGACGCCGGCGGCTTTCTGGAAGAGGTCTTTCGCCTGCTGGCGGGTCCAGAGCTTCGGCCCCTTGAAGGCCTTGCTGCCCTCGACGTACTTCATGTTGATGGGGACTTCGACCTTCAATACGTCCACCTGGTAGCGGTCCTTGCTGAACTCGGCCATGGAGCGGGCGACGATGTCGGGCTTCTTCTGGGCGAACTCGGGGCTCTGCTCGTCGAGGCCCTCCTCGTAGCCGATGAACTCGAGGAAGAAGGGGGCGTCGAGCGCGGTGCACTCGGCCCCGATGCGCTCGATGAAGGCGTGCTTGATTTCGTTGACCTCCGCCGGGTCGTAGGGCGTGTAGTACATCAGCACCTTGACGCAGTCCGCCCCGGCCTCCACCAGCCGCCGCACCGAATACTCCGGCAGCAGGTCGGGCAGCCGCCCCGGGCCGGTCTTGTCGTACCCGCTCTTCTCGTAAGCGAGCAGCACGCCGGCGTTCTTGGCGACGACTTTGAGGCACGGCAGCGAGAACTCCGGGTCGAGCAGGATGGCGCTGGCGTGCTGCGTCAGGATCTTGGTGACGGCGGTCTTGAATTCGGTCAGGTCGGCCGCCGGAACCTGCTTCGTGTCCACTCCCCGTCCCTGGGCAATGGCTTTCTGGAGCGAGCCGCGCTGGTCCATGGCGGCGGCGGCGATGACGCCGTCCTTGTTGGATACAGCTTCCATACCCTTGCGCTTCCCGTCGCTGATCTTCATCGTCTCCCCCTGACTTGGGCAGACAAGAGTGTCTGCCCCACCATGATTCGCGCCTTCGTCTACCCTGCGCGGCCGGTGGCGCAGACATTCCTGTCTGCGCGCAAACGCCGCCATTCTAGCACGAGCCCCGCGCCAACTGAACTTTTCTAGTTTCGCGCCACCTCGGTGACGGCAAAGGTCAGCAGGGCGAAGCAGGCGCCGCAGACGTGGGTGGCGGCGTCGACCGGGGGCGCGAGCTCGTAGACGGCAGTGGACTCGCAACGGGCGCAGCCGGTGGTGGGCACCAGGGAATCGGCCGGCCCGGTCGAAGGCAGCCCCGCGCGTGTGGGCGCGGGCAACTCCCCGCCCGACTTTTCCGTGACGAGCTGAAAGGTCGAGTTGCAGTCGTTGCAGAGGTGGTTGAAGCAGCACTTGGGCTCGCAGGTGTAGGTGATCTGCCGCGAACCGCAATTCGGGCACGCCGGGTTGAGCGGCAAGAATTTCATCTCTGGGCAGGCGTGATTATACAATGGCACTTAGTCCACACTGCTCCTGTCGCGCGATTTGAGCCCAAGCGACGGGGACCGCTGGGCTAAGAAAGAGCCTGAGGTAGCGGCGACGAACCCGCAGGGTTCGTCGCCGGTCTTGGCGAAGCCCGTGGCACCGGCGTCTCGCTTGCCCTGAGCGGAGCCGAAGGGCCGGTGGGAGCAGAAGCCACAGGCCAGAGGCCTGTGCCACAAAGGGGGTCAATCGGCGGCGGCGCTGCCGGAGTTGCCCTTGCTCTTTTCTTCCTCGATGGCGCGGAGCATCTCGGCGTCGTCGGCGAACTTGAAGGAGTGCAACCCGCGGGCGCGCGCCTGCTTTTCTTCGGCGCGGCCGAGGTAGGGCAGCTCTTCCTTCGCCACGAGGGCGACGCCCTTCTTGGCCAGCGCGGCGCGGATCTCTTCGGGCGCGGCCGACATCCGGGCCGGAGCGCTCTCGAGGTGCTTCAGGATGTGGGTGGCGCCCTGCTCGGCGTCGAAGCGCGCCTTGCCCACCAGGCCTTCGCTGGCCTTGCGCGCCCAGCCGACGACGTATGTCCCCTCGACGACTTTTCCGCCCGCGGGGTCGAAGACTTCGTAGGCGGCGCGCTCGGCCTCGGCGGTGTCGGGGTTGGTGACGTAACCGTCCTTGCCGAAGGGCAGGCCCACGGCGGGGTCGACGACGTCGCCGATGGCGAAGATGAGCGTGTCGAACTCGAGCTCGCTCGTCTTGTCGGTGGCCTTGGCGGCGGTCGAGCCGTTCTTGGCGACGAGCAGATTTTCGGTGACGGTCAGGTGGGCGATGCGCCCGCTCGCGTCGGCGTGGATGGCGGTGGGCGACGACAGGAAGCGGAAGGTGAGCCGCGGCGCGGTCGCCTCCTGGAAGGGCTTGGCGAGCGTAGGGAAGCTCGACTCGGGGACCTTGGCGATGTCCTGGCCGACGGCGGCGATGCGCTCCTTCACCCGCTGCAACTCATCCTGCAAGGCGCGGCGGTCGAGGTGCGCCTCGATGTGGTCGAACTCTTTTTCGTCGAACTTCACCTCGAAGGGCCCGCGGCGGGCGATGACGGTGACTTCCTCGGTCCGCCGCTCGGGGTCGTCCTGCATCACCCAGCGCGCGATGTCCACCATCACGTTCCCCATGCCGATGATGGCGATGCGCTTGCCGGTCGAGAAATCCCGCGTCGCAAAAGGCGGCAGGCGGTTGTAGTGGTAGACGAAGTCTTTGGCCGAGTAAACCCCGCGGGCCTCTTCGCCCGGGAGGCCGAGCTTCTTCGTCCCCTGCGCCCCGACGGCGAAGACCAGCGCCGCCGGGTTCCACTGGCGCAGCTCGCCGAGCGTGAGCGCGTGCCCGCTCCCCACCGGCAGGTGCCCGAAGTAAGCGACCTCGGGCAGCTCGAGGATCTTCCCGAACTGCTTGCGCAGCCCGTCCTTCATCTTGTCTTTCACCGGATAGATGCCGTACTCGGCCAGGCCGCCGGGCTTGATGTCGCGGTTGAAGATGACCACGCGGTGGCCCGCGGTCGCGATCTTGCGCGCCGCGAACAACCCGGCGGGCCCCGCGCCCACGACGAAAACCGTTTTCACAGTGGCCTCCTTGAACGGCTCTCTCCGAGGTCAGGAGAATAGCAGGTAAGTTGCCGCAACGGACAAACTGCCGGAGGGTCTAATCCCTGTTTTTTCAAATGAATACGAGACGCCGGCAAGAAGCGCGGCACCGAAGGGCCTGCGGCGTGAGCTTTTTGCCCCACGGAACGGGCGGCCTTGTGCCACATCCCGCAGGCGAGCGGCAGCCAATGCGCGGAGATTGGTCGAATCACCCGTGATGGGGAGAGGGCTTGCGAGATCGAAGTCTCGCCACGGGAAACGCCCCGAGCAGAAGGGCTGTTCCGGGAGCCAGGAGCCAGCAGACTACAAAGTATCCGAAACCACAAAGACTGTGCCAGACGGAATGACGGCCGCCACCCACGTCACCGATGAGGTCAGCCACGAGGGCGACAATCCCGAAACCCGACATCGCAATCACCGGAAAGACAGCGGCAAGGATCGGAGTCGTCCCTTTTCCGCCTGCGCGCCCGGACCAGTAAGCTCCGAGAGCGCCCAGGAGGGGCAGGCTCGCCAACCAAGGAAGGAAGAACTGCCAGGGGTGGTGCCAGTGCGGGAAGAAAGTGAGCGGCCGGACCCCGGCCCACAACAGGATCGCCACTCCGCTCATTGACACGAAAAACGTAGCGAGGCCGGGAAGCCAGAGAGTCTTGACGCGTTCGCTGGCAGGGCCACTCAACACGCGGTATCTCCGGGAAAGGAAGTGTCGCCCGGTGGGAACCGCCGATGCACCGGCCAGCGGCGGGAGTCGGTGCCGAGCAAGAAAGCTTCGAGACGCGGATAGCGGTCGAGCACCAGCGCCACGGCGGCGTCGACCGCCGGCGAGAGTTCCGCGCCCGGCGAGACGCTGCCGATTTCCACGCCAAGAAGCATCATCCGCGGCAGCGGCCGCTCGAGAGCGCGCGCCAGGCTCAAGGTCTCCGCCAGGTTCCACCCGTGGCTGGAGAGCGAGCCGAGGGCGCGGGGAAGGACGTCCCGCGAAGGCAGCGACACGAGGTGGAGCGTGCCCGGCGGCGCGCCGCTCACGACCGCGTCCACGAAAAGAACCACCTCCGCCTCCGCAGGCAGATCGAGCAGCTCGACCCCGGGTTGACCCAGAAAACAAGAGCGGCCAGCGCCGTCGCCGCGGGCGCGGAGGTCCCCGAGAATCTTCGCGGCCACACTGTCTTCGCCCCCCAGAGGATTGCCGCAGCCGATGATGAGCAGGCGGCCGGCAGTCTCGATGCGGGCGCTTCCGGGTTGGCGCAGGGTTTCAGTCACGCTGGAGCCGCAGCTTCAGGAAATGGGTGGAGCAGGAGATGCACGGGTCATAGCAGCGGATCAGCCCCTCGCAGGCCAGGGCCATCTCCGGCTCCGGCCGCTCCAGCAGGCGCGGCAGCCACAGCCGCAGGTCGTCCTCCATCCGGCGCAGGTTCTGCGACGTAGGCGGGACGATCTTGGCGAACTCGACCAGCCCCTGCTCGTTGACGCGATAGCGGTGGTAGAGGAGGCCGCGGGGCGCTTCGGTGACAGCGCAGCCTTCGGCGGCGCGCGGCGTGAACTCCATCCGGCTGCGGGCGGGCTCCTCGTAGGCTTCGATAATCGCCAGCGCCTCTTCGCAGGCCTGGAGCAGCTCGACGGCGCGGGCGACGACCCCGGTGAAGGGATTCCGCCAGGGCGCGGCGAGCCCGGTCTCGCGCAGGGCTTCCTGCGCCTGCGGCGTGAGCTTCTCGAAGTTCAGGTTCAGCCGCGCCAGCGGCCCGACGCAGTAGCTGGTGCGCTCGCCGGCCCGCACCGAGTGCAGCGCGGTCGAGTGGGCGACGTGCTCCTCGAGGAAAACCTTCTCGAACTCGGCCGGGGCGATGTCCACGCCCGCCGTCGAGACAATCCGCCCCTCGTTCATCGGGTATTCGTCGGGATGCCGTAGCGAGACGAACTCGTAGGCGGGCGCGAACTCCGGGAACGGAAACCCGGCCACCCAGCGGACCGTTTCCCGGGCGGCCTCAACCGCCCACTGCAACTCATCGCGCAAAGCCAGCAAGTCCCGCCGCCGCGGCGCCTTGTAGAAGCCCCCGACACAAACTGAAACCGGGTGGATGGCGCGGCCGCCGAGCACTTCAAGGAGAGCGTTTCCGATTTTCTTCAGCCGCAGGCCGCGCTCCACTTCCCGCGGGTGCTCGCCCGCGAGCGACACCCCGCTCTCGTAGCCGAGGAAGTCGGGCGCTTGCAGCAGGTAGATGTGCAGGGCGTGGCTTTCAATCCACTCGGCGCAGTAAAGCAGGCGGCGCAGCCGGCGGACCTCCGGCCCGGGGTCGATCCCCAGGGCGGCTTCCAGAGCGTGCACCGAGCTCATCTGGTAAGCCACCGGGCAGATGCCGCAGATGCGCGCGGTGATGTCGGGGACTTCCTGCAAGTGCCGCCCGCGCAGGAAGGCCTCGAAGAAGCGCGGCGGCTCGAAGATGGTGAGCCGGAGCTCGCGCACTTCGCCCTGCTCGACCCGGGCGTAGAGCCCGCCCTCGCCCTCGACGCGGGTGAGGTAGTCGAGCTTGACCGTGCGCGGGGCGGCTTCCGCCTTCATGGCCTCTTCTCCCACTTCTCGCTCGCCGTCCGGAAGGCTTCGGCGAAGCCGGTGAACCCGCGGGTGAGTCGCACCAGCTCGGCGGCGGCGTGGCCGCTCTCTTCCAGGTGCGCGAGGAGCGCGTCGGCGTTCGGGCTTTCCATCGGCCCGAAGCACCCGAAGCAACCGCGGTTGAAGGCCGGGCAAATGGCTCCGCAGCCGGCGTGGGTGAGCGGGCCCAGGCAGGCGATGCCCTGCGCCACCGCCACGCAAACCGTTCCGCGGCGCTTGCACTCGACGCAGACCGAGTGCGCCGGCAGGTGCGGCGCCCGGCCCAGGAGCAAGGCGGTCAGCACTTCCAGCAACTGCGCCTTGTTGACCGGGCATCCGTTCAGCTCGAAGTCCACCGGAACGTGCGCAGAAATCGGGGTCGATTGCTTGAGGGTTTCGATGTAGGCCGGGGTGGCGTAGACCGCGCGCGTGAACTCGTCCACGTCCTTCCAGTTGCGCAGGGCCTGGATGCCACCGGCGGTGGCGCAGGCGCCGATGGTGACGAGCAGCTTCGCCTGCTGGCGGATCTCCTGGATGCGCTTGCTGTCTTCCGCCGTGGTGATGGAGCCCTCCACCAGGGCGACGTCGTAGGGCGGCGGGAGCGTCTGCGAGCGCGCTTCGAGGAAGTAAGCGATTTCCACCGCACCCGCCAGCTCGAGAAGCTCGTCCTCCAGGCTCAACAGCGCCAACTGGCAGCCGTCGCAGGAGGAGAACTTGAAGACGGCGAGCTTCGGCCGGGTCGAGGCGCCCATCCTAGAAATCCTCCCTCCCGAAGAACGGTTCGATGGCGGCGAAGTTCAGCACGGGACCCTGTCGGCAGAGGAAAGTGGGGCCGAACTGACAGTGGCCGCAGAAGCCCACGGCGCATTTCATGTTGCGCTCCATCGAAAGGTAGACGCCCTCCTTGGGAAGGCGCCGGGCCAGGGCTTCGTAGATGACGAAGCGCATCATGATCTCCGGCCCGCAGGTGAAGACCACAGTGCGGCGAGGGTCGAGGCGGATGCGGTAAAAAAGCTGCGGCACTACGCCCACCTGCCCGCGCCAGTCTTCGCTGGCGCGGTCGACGGTGACGTGCGTCTCGATGCCGGCCGCCTGCCAGCGCTCGAATTCCTCCGTGTAAAGCAAATCGGGCGGGGTGCGCCCGCCGTAGAGCAGCAGCACGCGCCCGTAGGCGGCGCGCTCGCGCAGGACCGACAACACGACCGGGCGGAGCGGGGCGAGCCCGATGCCGCCGGCAACGATGACGAGGTCGCGCCCGCGCGCCTGCTCGAGCGGCCAGGCGCTGCCGTAAGGCCCGCGCAGGCCGAGGGCGTCGCCCGGCTGCAAGCGCGCCAGACCGCGGGTCACGCTGCCGGCGAAGCGGATGGTGTGGCCGATGAGCTGCGGCTCGAAGGGATCGGAGCTCACCGAGATGGCCACTTCGCCGAAGCCCGGCAGGTAAAGCATGTTGAACTGGCCGGGCAGGAAGCGGTAGGCGGCGGCCTCGGCGGGGTCGGCCAGCGCCAAGGAGAAGGTCGAAACCCCGTAGGCTTCGGGCTTGACGCCCCGCACCACCGCCAGGCCGGGCAGCATCGGGTCGGCCCGGGCGCGCACAGCGGCGGGAGTGAAGGAGACGCTCATGCAGCCTTCTCCCGGATGGCTTTGACCTCCTCGGTCAGCTCGATTCCGACCGGACACCAGGTGATGCAGCGGCCGCAGCCCACGCAGCCGAGCGCTCCGAACTGGTCTTTCCACGAAGCCAGCTTGTGGGTCAGCCACTGCCGGTAGCGGGCGCGGAGGGTGGGCCGGCTGTTGCCGCCGTGCACGTGGGAGAAATCGAGCGTGAAGCAGGAGTCCCAGAGGCGCGTGCGCTCGACGCGCGTGCCGGCGAGGTTGCTCGCGTCTTCCACCGTGGTGCAAAAGCAGGTGGGGCAGACCAACGTGCAGTTGCCGCAGGCCAGGCACCGCCGGGCGACCTCGTCCCAGCGCGGGTGCTCGAGGTTGTCGTAGAGCAGCTTGGGCAGGTCGTCGGTGCGCAGCTCGCGCTCGATCTGGCTCTCGGTCTGCCGCACTGCCTCTTCGGCGCGGCTCGCGTGCAAGGCGGTGGCGGGCTGCCAGGCGGTTTCGCGCAGCATTTCCGCGCCGGCTTCCGAGCCGACTTCGAGGACGAAGACGTCGGCGAGCTCGGTCAGCGCCAGGTCGAAGCCGCCCGTGACCCGCGGGCCGGTCTGGAGCGACCGGCAGAAGCAGGTGGGAGCCGCCCGACCGCAGTTCACCGCCAGGAGAAAGAGAGACTCGCGGCGGGCGGCGTAGTGCGGGTCGCGGAACTCGCCCGCCAGGAAGACGCGGTCCTGGCGGGCGATGGCGGCGAGGTCGCAGGCGCGCACACCGATAAAGGCGTAGCGCGGCGGCGGCGCGGTCGCCGACTGAAAGCTCCAGGTTCCATTATTCTTGGCGGCGCCGAAAAGTTTGAGCCGCGCGGGATGGAGGAACTGCTTCCAAGAGTGCGGGCCGACAAGATGGTCGAAGTAGAAGGAATCCTGGCCGGGGACGACGCGGTACTGGCCGGGCGCCTGCTGGTCGCGCCAGCCGCGCGGCAGATCGTTCAGGCCGGTGACTTCTTCCAGCACGAGGGCGGCGTCGCGGAGGCGCGGGCCGATGAGGGTGAAGCCCGCGGCGCGCAGGTTGGCGAAAACTTGCTCGAGGGAGCTCTTGGCCAGGGTCAGACGCGCGCCGACGCGGGGGAGGCTCGGAGCCATGGCGCAGCGGCCTCCTAGGCCGTCTCGAAAATGTCCAACATCTGCAAGCGCGTGGCCAGCAGCCGGGTGGCAATCACCGTCGTCAGGCTGCGGTAGAGCTCGAAGCCGACGCGCGTGTCCTCCTGGCAGAGCGCCTTCAAGGGCTCGCCCGGGAGGCCCAGCAGCTCGGTGTCTTCCACGGCGCGGGCGGCGGCCGTCTCCACGCCCGGCTCGGCCAGCGCCGACCAGCTGAAGACTTCGCCCGCTTCCACGGTCATGATGCTGGTGCGTCCCTTGGAGGGAACATGGAGGTCGATGGAGACCCGCCCGCTCCAGACGATGTAGAGGTAGCGGCTGGGATCGCCTTCGCGAAAGATGGTCTGCCCGGCCGGGAAGCGGAACCGCTCCCCGAGGCCGACGAGTTTCGTCCGCACCCCAGGAGAAAGAGTGGCGAGGAAACCGCCTTCTTGTGGTGGTAGCGAAGCCATACCCCCTCCTCCCCCGCCCGGGAGTTGTCGGAGCACGCGGGCGGCCAAACGTTCCGCGGGCCGCCCGGCGCAAGCTGCGCAGAATCAGTCAACTGGAAAGGAGGCGGCGAGTTTTTCGACGGGAAAGTTCTACGGCTCTACACCCAGTCAGGGAGAAATGGCGCAGACAGCGGGGCGACCGTTCAGGCAGGTTACTCGGTCAGCCGGGCGATGACGTCGGTCGAGGTCAAGCCGATGAGCAGCGCCAGCCAGAGCATGGCGGCGGCGCCAAAGACCCAATTGAGCCGGTGGCTGTACTTCAAATGCATGAAGTAGAGCACGACGAAGGAGGCCTTGACGACGGCGATGCTCATGGCGACGACGATGTTCAGCCCGCCCAGGTCAACCCGGGCCGCGGCCACCGTCAGCGCCGTGCCCACCAGCAGGATGGCGAGCACGCCCAGATAAAGCTTCGGCGAAACGATGTGGTCGTGGCTCATCCGTGATGCCCCACCAGGTAGAGTAGCGGAAACAGGAAAATCCAGACGATGTCGACGAAGTGCCAGTAGAGGCCCGAGACTTCAATCGGATTGTAGTACTCGGCGGAGAAGCGGCCGCGCCAGGCGAACCAGGTCATTATCGCCAGCAGCGCCACGCCGATCACCATGTGCAGGGCATGGAAGCCGGTCATGGCGAAATAGAAAGAGAAGAAAAGCTGGGCGTGCTGGGGGTCGGCGCCTTCGAACTGAAACGCCGGCCCCGGCAGCAGGTGCTCGTGGAACTTGTGGCTGTACTCGACCGCCTTGATGCCGAGGAAGGTCGAGCCCAACAGCATGGTCAGCACCAGGAAAACGATGAGGGCGCGGCGGCGGTTGAGCTGGGCGGAGTGCACGGCCATGGCCATGGTGAAGCTGGAGAGGATGAGCACGGCGGTGTTGACGCCGCCGAGCAGGAGGTTCAAATGGTCGCTGCCGGCGGTGAAGGCTTCGTGGAAGCGGTAGCGGTAGGCGGTGTAGCCGGCGAACATCCCGCCGAAGAACATCACCTCGGTCACGAGAAACACCCACATGCCGAAGATGGCGGACTCTTTCTGCTGGGCGAGGCCTTCAAATTGCGGCGCCAGCGTAGTGGCCTGGTCAGACACGTTCAGCCTCCGCCCCCGGGTAGTACTCGTAGGCTTCTTCCGTCACCACCGGAGTCTCGGGGAAGTTGTGCGTGGGCGGGGGCGAGCTCGTCTGCCACTCGAGCCCCTTGGCCTGCCAGGGGTTCGGCCCCGCCGCCGGGCCGTAGCGCAGCGACCAGAACAAATAGATGAGCGGGATGGCGTAGCCCACGGCCAGGATGGAAGCGCCGGCGGTCGACATCACGTTCAGCACCTGGAACTCCGGGGGGTAGGCGTGGTAGCGCCGCGGCATGCCCAGGTAGCCAAGGATGAACTGCGGGAAGAAGGTGAGGTTGAAGCCGACGAAGATGATGAGCGCCGAGAAGCGCGCCCAGGCCTCGGGGTAGAGCCGCCCGGAGATCTTCGGCCACCAGAAGTGGATGCCGCCCAGATACCCCATCAGCGCCCCGCCCACCATGATGTAGTGGAAGTGGGCGACGACGAAGTAGGTGTCGTGCAGGTGAACATCGGTGGCGAGCGTGGAGAGGAACAGCCCGGTGAGGCCGCCCATGGTGAACAGCCCGATGAAACCCATGGCGTAGAGCATGGGGGCGTTGTACATCACCGAGCCCTTGTACATGGTGGCCGTCCAGTTGAAGACCTTGACGGCCGAGGGAATGGCCACGAGGAAGCTCAAGATGGAGAAGACCATCCCGGCGTACATCGACTGGCTGCTCACGAACATGTGGTGGCCCCAGACCAAGAACCCGAGCAGGGCGATGGCGATGCTCGAGAAGGCCACGAAGGAGTAGCCGAAAATCTTCTTGCGCGAGAAGCAGCAGACGATCTCGCTGATGACCCCCATCGAGGGCAGAATCATGATGTAGACCGCCGGGTGGGAGTAGAACCAGAACAGGTGCTGGAAGAGCACCGGGTCGCCCCCGAGCGCCGGGTTGAAGATGCCGATGTGGAAGAGCCGCTCGAGCCCCACCAGGGCGATGGCGATGGCCACCACCGGCGTCCCCAGAATCATGATGACGCTGGTGGCGTAGTGCGCCCAGATGAAGAGCGGCAGGCGGAACCAGGTCAGCCCCGGGGCGCGCATCTTGTGGATGGTGATGATGAAGTTGAAGCCGGTGAGGATGGAGGAAAAGCCGAGGATGAAGACGCCCACCGCCGTGGCCATGACGTTGGTGTTCGAGTAGGTGCTGCTGTAGGGGGTATAGAAGGTCCAGCCGGTGTCGACCCCGCCGCTCAAGATGGCGAAGAGCGTGAACAGCCCGCCCAGGGTGTAGATGTACCAGCTCAAGAGGTTGATGCGCGGGAAGGCGAGGTCGCGCGCCCCGATCATCATCGGCACCAGAAAGTTTCCGAGCGTGGCCGGGATGGACGGGATGAGGAAGAAAAAGATCATCACCACGCCGTGCATGGTGAACATCTTGTTGTAGGTTTCGGATTCAAACAGGTCGCCCGCCGGGGTCAGCAGCTCGAGGCGGATCGCGGTGGCGAACAGGCCGCCGAGCACGAAGAAGAGGGTGATGGAGCCGAGATAGAGCAGGGCGATGCGCTTGTGGTCGATGGTAAAGAGCCAGGAGCGGATGCCGTAGTCCACGTTGAGGTAGTGGACCTTGGGCATGGCGTTGGCCGCCGGCGGCGCCGCGTTCATGGCTGCGCCTTCCCGTCCGCCCGCGTCAGGGACTTGAGGTAAGCGATCAATTGCAGGATTCCCTCCTCGCTGATTTGCCCCTGG
>MEKM01000018.1:0-133 GCA_001766965.1 Acidobacteria bacterium RIFCSPHIGHO2_01_FULL_67_28
CACCACGGGGTCGAGCCCGGTTGGGCGGCCTGCGCTTTCTGCGGAGCGAAGCTGAACTAGACCGCGCTAGGGCCGACGGCGGGAGTCCTGGCGCTCGACTTCCTGGCGCCACCAGGTGTAGGCGGCCTCGATG
>MEKM01000018.1:336-1822 GCA_001766965.1 Acidobacteria bacterium RIFCSPHIGHO2_01_FULL_67_28
CAGGAGCTGGATCGCAGGCTCGCGGGTGCGCGAGTCAGCGAGCTGCCCCACCAGGTAGAGGTAGCGGGCGGTCTTGAGCGGGGGCAGGTAGCCGGTCTCGAGCTGCCGCATCAGCTCTTCCAGCAGCGGCTTGATGTCCAGGCCCATCACCAGCGGGTTGATGTCCAGCCGCGGCCCGCGCTTGGGCAACAGCCGCCGCGCCAGGTCCTGGATGCTCGGGGCGTCGCCCTGTTTCAGCAACCGCTCCATCAGCCCGCGCGCCTGGCCGACCGTCATGCCCTCGATACTCTCGGGATAGGAAACACGCGGGTCGCCCGGCTCGAGCTCGAGCTCGATGGGATCGAGCCGGTTCATCAAGCCCGCCCGCACCTCCACCGTGCGCGGGGGCTGCGGCGGCCAGGGCGACTTGACCACACGAAGATGATAGAAGCCCGGGGGCAGATTCTCGAAGCAGAAAGCGCCGTGGGGGTCGGCGGTGACGCGGGCGGCGGGGCCGGGCTCGGGCGCGCCGGCCTCGACCACCGGGGTCACGTTCAGCTCGGCCTCGGCGACGAACGACAGGCTCTCGTCCACCACCAGCCCGCACACCCAGCCGGTGGTCTTCTCGACCGGCGGCTGCTGCCCCGCGGTCGAAAGCGCCAGCAGCAGCGCGCCCGCCAGCGCCGCCCAGCCCTGCCCGGTGGCTTTGGCCCTCATGCCAACAAGAATAGCACCAGCGTGGAGAGGGCGGCGGACAACAGGAAGGTCATGACGCAGTAGCCCATGATGTCGCGGATGGAAAGCCGGGCGATGGCCAGGATGGGCAGCGCCCAGAAGGGCTGCACCATGTTGCCGGTCTGCTCCCCGTAGGCCACGGCCATGGCGGTGACCGCGGGCGACACCCCCAGGCGCACCGCCGCCGGAATCATGAACGGTCCCTGCACCACCCAGTGCCCTCCCCCGGAAGGGATGAACAGGGTGATGAGAATCGAGCTCAAGAAGCTGTAAAAGGGCAGCGTCGCCGCGGTCGAGAAAGAAATGAACCAGCCGGCGATGACGCCCGCCAGGCCCGAGCCCTGCATGAGGCCCATGATGCCGCCGTAGAGCGGGTACTGGAGGGCGAGCGGCCCGGCGACGCGGGCCGCTTCGTTGAAAGCGCGCACGTAGTGGACCGGCCGCTCATGCAGCGCCAGGCCGAGCACCAGGAAGAGGAGGATGACCACGTTCAAATCGAGCCCACCGCCGGCGCGACCATGCTGGAACAAGGAGACCCCGCCCAGCGCCACCAGGGCCAGGGTGACCCAGCGGCTTTGCTCCAGCCGCTGCGCGGGGGTCAACGGCGCCGCTCGGCTCTCGCCATCTTCCGCGGGCTCGGCGAGCGCCTCGGGACTGACGCGGCGAATCTGTGCGCCGCGCGGCATCATCAGGCGGAACATCAACGGCAGCAGCACCAGCGTGGCAGCAATCAGCGCCAGGTTGTAGACGCTGAACAGCGTCTCGCGGATGG
>MEKM01000018.1:1863-4161 GCA_001766965.1 Acidobacteria bacterium RIFCSPHIGHO2_01_FULL_67_28
CTGGCGGCGGTGGCGGAAATCAGGGCGATCGAACTCGACAGCCCCGACGCCCAGAGCACAAACCCCGAGTAGGCGCCCGCTACCAGAAAGCCGAAGTCGCAGCCCTGCACCTTCCGCCCCAGCGCCCGCGCCAGCAGCGCCGCCGCCACCAGGGCAAAGCCCCAGTGGACCAGGGCAGCGAGCCCGGAGGCCACGGTGAGCAACACGATGGCGCTGCCCTGGCTTTTCGGAATCGAGGCCAGCCACTCGAGCAGCCGCTTCACCGGCCGCGAGCTCGCCAGCGTGTAGCCCGTCAGCAGCACCAGCACCATCTGCATAGCGAAGGGGAGAATCTCCCACAGGCCGCCGTACCAGTGGGTCACCAGCGCGAGCGGCCCCGCCGGCGTCAGCCCCAGCGCCAGCAGGTAGCAGAGCGCCGTCAGCAGCACGCAGAACAGGAAGGGGTCGGGCATCCAGCGCTCGACCCAACGCACGAAGAGGTTGGCGAGGCGGTTCAGCATCGCGAAAAGAAAAAAGTGGCGCTGCCCTCGTCCCCTGCCGGGGCGGGAGCAGCGCCACCGCGAGTCTTGGAGGGAAGCATCCGCCTAAGAACTAGAACTTGGGATGCTCTCCCTTGGGGTGCTCCTTTTTTTCAGGGGCTTGGCCCACCGGGACGCGCACCCAGAAGTCGCCCTTCTTCTCGTAGTTGTAGCGCGGCTGGCCGTTGATCTTGTGGACGGTGGTGTCGGTCCGCTTGAGCTGGCCGGCGTCATCCTTGAAGTAGAAGTCGACGTCCACCAGCGTGCCGTCGTCGGCCTTGAAGTCCACGCAGGCGAAGTAGGTCGAGGCGTCGAGCTGCGTGAGCTTGTCGGTGTGCACGCGCACGAGCGTCAGCTGCCAGGTCTTGTTGAGGACGTCGTCCTTGGCCGGGAAGCGGCCGTTGTTGGCCTTGGCGGCCTCGTCGATGTTGGCCCGGATGGCTTTTTCCAGGTCGGCGGTGGAGATGGCCTTGGCGGTCGGGTGCTCCTTCGGATGCTCCTTGGGATGCTCCTGCGCCCGCGCGGCTATGGCCGACACCAGAGCCAGCGCGGCCACGAGAGTCAGTACGCCCTTGAGACGATGCATGCGAACCTCCTGTGGGAATCTCCCCGGCGTAAGCCTACCCCAACTCCGCCCAAAAAGAAAACCGGGCGGGCCGAAGCCCGCCCGGGCTGGCTGCGCCGGCGGCTACAACGTGCCGCTCGACTCGATGCGGATGGTGAAGGCGTTGCGGCCGGAGTAGCTGAACTTGTGGCCGAAGCCCTCCCAGCGGTGCACCTTCGACTTGTACATCACGAAGCCGTCGTTTTTGGCGGCGGTCCAGTACTTGACGTTGTGCAGCACGGAGCGGCCGCCGTCGTTGCCCTTGAACTGCTCGAGCACCATCTCGCCCTTGCCGTTGGCGAGCTTGGCCCGCGCCTCGGTGCCGCGGACGGACCAGCTTATGGCGGCTTCGTCCACGTCCACCTTGCCGAAGTCGGTGGGATAGAGCTTGGGGAGGATCTTAACGATGGCGTCGCGCTGCTCCTGGGTGGTGGCCGGGTCGAAGGTGACCACCAGCCAGGGGCTCTTGTGCTGGTCGCCCCAGTGCTCGCCCAGGTCGCCAGTCAGCCAGAACTTCGCCCCGTTGAGCGGCACCGTCCCGACCTTGCCGTTGTTGACCCGGATCGCCATCTGGAACTCGCAGTAGGGGTGCTCGGCCTGCGTGTTGAAGTAGCAGGGGCAGAAGAGGTGGCAGCTGCACGCCTCGATGTAGGTGGCGTCATACGACCACGGCGTGCCCCCGGCTGCCGCCTTGGCCGGGGCCGGCTTGCCTGCCATCTGCCCGGTGGTGGGAATGCAGAGCGCGACCGCGCTCAACAAGACTACTCCTAGGATAAAGAAAGCCCTGCGCATGGAAACCTCCTCGCGAATGCTTCGCCCGAAGTACGAAGAGTCTGGCACGCCAGCGCCAAGCCGTCAAGAGAAAGCGGAGCGCGGCCGCCGCTCACCCCGGCCGGCGCAGCACGACCGCCGGCTCTTTGCGGTAGAAGGCGCCGCCGTAAAAGACCGCGGGCTCCCAGTCCAGGCCCCAGGCGCTGCGGGTGTAGGCGATGATCTCCCGGAAGTCGTCGTCAATCCAGGCGTGGAAGTGGATGCTGTAGTCCTTCCCCATCAGCTTTTGCACGGCCTTCTCGAAGCGCGGCTCGCCGGGCGCGCGGCCGTGGACGTGCTCGACGAAGTCGGCGTAGTGGGCGCGGCGGTCGAAGCGCCCGGGGTGCTCGTACTCTTCGATCAAGT
>MEKM01000018.1:4175-6511 GCA_001766965.1 Acidobacteria bacterium RIFCSPHIGHO2_01_FULL_67_28
GGGCGAGCGGGGTGCGCGGGCGGCGGTGGTCGAAGGTGTAGCGCTTGTCGGGGACGCGCACGAGGAGCGCGCCGCCCGGCGCCAGCGCCTCGTGCCAGTGGCGCAGCGCCGCCAGCGGAAACGGCAGGTGCTCGAGAATGTTGCAGGCGATGAGGAAGTCGAGGCTGCGGGGCGCGACCGGGAGGCGGGTGGCGTCGGCCACGAGGTCAATCGGCAGCACGCCTTTCACGTGGCCGGTGAAGTGCTCCGCGAGGCCCTCAACGTCCAGCCGGTCCGCGTACCAGACGCGCTCGACCGTCGCCGGCACGGGGAAGCGCTTCCACAGCGCGCCGACTTCGAGACCGCGGCCGCGCAGGTGGCGGCCCATCTGCCGGTTCTCCCACCAGCGCAGCGGCGCGCCCTTGCCCATCGGCGGCCTCCTCCGCGGCGCCGGCCGCTACAGCTTCAGCCAGCACCACTCCTTGGTCATCGGGGTCTGGTTCATCTGCCGGCCGCGGTTCCTGCCGACCAGGATGTTGTTGGAGTGGTTGTAGCCGTAGCCGGCCTCGGAGTTGTAGAGCCCGGGCTCGTTCGAGAACATCATGTTCTCTTCGAGCACGGTCTGGTCGCCGGGAGAGATGTAAGGCGCCTGGTGGCCCTCCATGCCGGCGCCGTGGGCGGGGCGGTGGTAGACGTACTTCTCGAGCCCGGCGTCGAAGGCGAGCTTGAGGACGCCGGCGGCGACGTCGTTGCACTTGACCCCGGCCTTCGACAGCTCCGCCTGCTTCTCGGTCATCGCCGTGTGCACTTCCCACATCTTCTTGCCGAGCGCAGGGATGGGCTCACTGTGGCAGGCGCGGTAGCCTTCGCCGCCGTAGCCGCCGATGCGGATGAGCGAAGCGATCTGGATGGCGTCGCCCCGCTCGATGCGCTTGAAGAAAAACTGGTTCGGGTGGGGATAGGCGGTGGCGGGGCCGGTGCGGCAGCCGAAGTTGAGCGAAAGCCCGACGCCCTTGTGCGGGCGGCCGTCGAGCTCCGGGCCCATGGCCTGCATCAAGAGGCGCGTGCCGAACTCGCTGGTGGCGGTGCGCACGTCGTAGTCGGTGGCGTCGGTGCCGTGCTCGAGGATGAAGCCGCGGGCGAACTCGAGCATGGCGTCGTGGAGGTCGATGGCCTTCTGCGTCATCTCGATTTCTTCGGCGGTCTTCACCTGGCGCAAGTGCAGCAGCGTCTTGCCCCAGTCCTCCCACTTCACCTCGGGGGCGAACTCCTTGAGCTTCTTTTCGAGCGAGGGCGAGGGCTCGAAGTCGAGCGCCAGCGTCCCCGTGCCGAAGCCGCGCTTCGCCAAACGCCGGCAGACCCACTCCCAGAGGTTCTCGGTGGCGCCGGCTTCCCAGACCACCTGGTTGAACTTGCCGGCGTGGTGGAAGTCGAAGTACCACTCGTGCTCGCGCACCCACCAACTCTCGACCATGTCGCGGTCGAGCCCGGGATGGAAAAACACCGGCTCGCCCTGCGCGGGGATGAAAAGATACATCGGCCGCTCGGTCTGGGTGAGGAAGTGCCCGGCGAGGTAGTTCTGGTTCAAACCGCTGGTGGCGATGAGCCCGGCGACTTTCTTCTCCGTCAACGTCCCTTGCAGGCGCTTGACCGTGGCGCGGTACCAGCCCACCGGCAGCCGCCAGGGCGCTTTGAGCGATGAGACTTTCACCTGACTCACCGCGCGTTCGACCGAACGCTGCATGGAGCGCTTCTCGGGCGCCACCGTCTGCGCCAGCAGCGGGCTCGCGGGAGCGAGCAGCGGCACCGCGGCAATGCCCGCCGCGCCGAGGAAGTTCCGTCGGGTCACTTTGGTCGCCATAACTCCTCCTCTTGAGAGGTCATCCGGGGATGGGGTCCGATAAGGAACCGCCATTCTACTCTTTTGCCCGCCGATTTCCAGCCTGCCGGCGGCGTTGACCCGGCCGGCAGCGCGGCCTAAGATGGGCCGCCGCCATGGACCCCAAGCCCCTCATCGAGCAGAGCCTGTGGTGGCTGCTGCCCGGGGCGCTGTTCTCGCTCTTCATGGTGCACGCCATGGTGATGTTCACCGCGGCGCTGCTGACCAAGCGCCCGCGGGCGCGGAACCAGCCGCTCACGGCCGACGAGCTGCGGGCGCGCCTGCTCGAGCTGAACGACGACCGGCGCCTGATGGCCAAACTTGCTCCCGGCCGCGACTGCGACTTCACGCTTGACTGCAAGCCCGTCGACGCCTCCTGGTACGAGCTGTACTCCCACGTCAAGTTCACCACCCACTACCGCGCCCGGCTGCTGCTCGATGAGGCCACGCGCGAGGCCCGCTGGAACGAGCTGATGCG
>MEKM01000019.1:0-374 GCA_001766965.1 Acidobacteria bacterium RIFCSPHIGHO2_01_FULL_67_28
TCCATCCGGCCGGTCCTGTTGTAGAAAGGCTTGGACTCGTGGATCTGCTCCCAACCGGTGATGCGCGGGGTGGTGCGGAACATCATCAGCCAGCCGCGGTCGGACTCGAGCAACTCCTTCACCTGGTAGCCGCGAGTGGTGGTGGAGGCGTCGAGGATGCGCTGGAGGTAGACCTCGGCGTTGTTCTCCAGGTAAAACTTGAAGAAGTCGCGGTAGCGCCGGTCGCCGGTCAGGCGCGTGAGGGCGGCGGCCACGCCGGCGACGATGAGCCCGTCCGGACGGCTGTTGTGGAGCGGCTGGATCCCGCCCTTCCAGACTTGCAGGAAGGGGTTGGAGCAGGAGGCGGTCATGTTGGGCTGCTGCTGCTCCATCCA